>JAPKBY010000584.1 GCA_028823185.1 Planctomycetota bacterium | reverse complement strand
ATGAGCGGATAGTGCTCCTCTGTGACGTCTGCCGTCCAGAGCAGCATGTTCATTCCAATCTTCACTAGAGACTCACTCCCGTCTCCACCCAAGCACCAGACTTCGCAGAAGCCAGCACCGCATCACAAACCCGCTGGGTCTGAAGAGCGCTCCTGAAGTCAGGTTGAACAGGCTCTCCTTTCTCTACGCCCGCGAGGAAGTCAGCCAACGCGTGAATGAAGGTGTGCTCATATCCAACCGTGCAGCCCGGCACCCACCACTTGTCCATGTAAGGATGCTCAGAGTTTGTCACGTGAACCTTCCGCCAACCCGTCAAGTGATCAGCGACCTTCTTCCCTGACTCCTTCTGTGTGTACTCGAAGAAGTCGAGATACTGCGGGTCCTCCAGGTCGAACTTGACGGACCCGTCTGCCCCGTTCATCTCGAAGGTGTTGAAGTTCTTCCGGCCACGTGCATAACGAGTCGATTCGAAGGTCCCCATCGATCCATTCGCGAAGCGTGCGAGGAACATGCAGGCGTCATCAATGCCGACGGGCTGCATCTCACCTGAGTCTTGGTGGATGCGCTCCTTCACGAAGGTCTCTGTGTCAGCGACGACGCGCGTGATGGGACCGTTCAGCCACATAGCGGTGTCAATTGAGTGCGCCAAGAGGTCGCCCGTGACGCCGGAGCCTGCGACGTCAGCGTCTAAGCGCCAGAGCGCGGCACCTCCCTGCGGGACATCTTCAGCGATCGTCCAATCTTGCAGATAGGTCGCTCGGTAATGATAAGGGCGGCCGATGCGCCCCTCCTCCATCACCTGGTGTGCCAAGGAGATCGCCGGAACACGACGATAGTTAAACCAGACCATGTTCGGCACTCCGGCCTCTTCCACGGCCGCCGTCATCGCCTCCGCCTCTGCAACGTTCATCGCGAGCGGCTTCTCGCAGGCGACCCATTTGCCAGCTTTCGCAGCGGCGATGGCGATCTCGAGGTGTGAGTCATTTGGCGAGCAGATGTCGATGAGATCGATGTCGTCTCGCTCGATCACCTTACGCCAGTCCGTCTCGACAGACTCATAACCCCAAGTCTCAGCGAAGGCGCCAGCCTTCTCTGCGTTGCGCGCGCTGAGACACTTCAGCTTCGGCCTGTGCTCAAGCTCAGGGAAGAAGTTCGCGACCTGCTTATAGGCATTGGAGTGCGCCTTCCCCATGAAGCCGTAGCCGATCATCGCCACATTCAGTTCTTTAGTCATCGTGTTCTCCTCAACCAGGCTCAGGCGTACTGAGCGACAAACTCGTCGACTGACTTCTTGCAGCGCTCTGTAGCTTCCCACGCATCCGGCCAGAAGCAGAGGTCGATCGTCCACCAATCATGCGCGAGTGACTCTGCGGCGAGGCGCTCCACGATCGGTCCGAACTCCACGACTCCCTCGCCGAAGGGCAAGTGCATCGAGGTCTCGTCGTCACCATTGGCGTCCTTGTGGCAGCTGTCATCGGAGTCGATCAGGTGAATGTGATTGATCTTTCCGCTCAGCTTCTCGATCAGCTCAAGTTGCCCGCCAGGCAGCGTCTCGACCTCACCGTTGTGACGGGCGCCGACCACCGAGCACATGTGACCGTGGCTGGTGTCGTAGAGCACGCCGAAGTTGTCATGCGGGATC
>JAPKBY010000583.1 GCA_028823185.1 Planctomycetota bacterium | reverse complement strand
AGCTTCCAGGAAAGCTCGAGCAGCGCGGTCTCATCGGCGTCGTCATCTCCCCAGGCGGCGACCCACTGCTCGTCTGCTCTACCCACTTCGACCACGGTCGCGACAATCCCTCTCGAGCAGTGGAGGCACAGATCGTCGCCGACTTCGCGAGAGAGTCTTCCATCCCTGTCATCTTGGCTGGCGACCTGAACGCGCTCCCCGGGAGCGATGTCCTCTCAATCCTAGGCGAGGTCTTTGAGATCCCTCAGCACCCAGCCCCGACCTTCCCCTCCGACATCCCTGAGCGGCGGATCGACTACATCCTCCCCACGCACATCCCCGGCTGGCAGCTCACAGAGACACGAGTGGTCCCAGAGCCGCTCGCTTCAGATCACCGGCCAGTCTTAGCCATCTTTAAACGAATAGATAGCTAGAATGACGGGCGAGCGTTCACGCGCTCATCAATCCATGAACCTCCGCTCCCTCATCTTGATCTCCCTCATGGGGAGCACGCTCGCCTTCGGTCAGGACGACGAGGAGCTGGTCGAGCGCGAACCGATCTGGAAGCGCGCGCGAAACGCTGCCGAGCGCGCGATCGAACGCGGCGACAGCGCCGAAGCCCGCGTTCACCTCTTAGAGACGCTGCGTTGGAAGCCCAGCACAGAGATCGAGCGCGAGCTTCTAGAGCTCCTCCTCGAACAAGAGAAGGACAGCGCCACCTCCACGCTCTGGGCTCTCAGGAGCTTGGACCAAGCGATGGACTCGAAGGGGCGCGGACGCTTAACGGATTCACTCAATCAAGAGCTCGGAGCGCTGGCCGCTCCCGCACGCGCGCTCTTCCAGCAGCGAGTCGCCGCACTCACCGAGCTTGAGCGCCTGCGCAAAGATGAGCGCCGCGCAGCCCGGCGCGGCTTCGGTCAACTCCTCATCGTTGAGTGGGCGGCTGAGACAGCGCGCGCTCTCCTCTCGGGCTCACCTGCTCTTCAAGAGACCTTTGGCGACGCCATCGAGCGTGACAGGCGCCCCTTTGTCGACGCTGAAGCAGAGCTCGCAAAGCATGTCGTAGAGGCCATCTCTAAGCTCGCCAGGACCGCGCTCTCAAAAGGTAACTATGAGGACGCTATTCGCGCCGGGCGCATCCTCGTTGGCTTGAACGCGCAAGCCAACACCAAGGGGCTGCGATCAGATGTCCCGATCTCTATGAGCGGCGCGGGCGCGCTAGGCAGAGACACCGTCGCTAACGCGCGCAAGAGGCTCCGCGACAAGCGCAAGCCCTACACGCTCGAAGAGCTCGAGATGATGACTCCAGCCGAACAGGCTGAGTTTGAAGACACCTACACGGAGTTTGGCTTCCCGGCTGTCGCGATCTCTCCCACGGGCAAGTATCGGATCGAGACCTCCTGCGGCTATGAGACCCTCCTCGGGATCACAGACACCGTCGAGCTCCATCATGACCGCCTCGTGGACTGGTTTGGCCAAGACCCCTTTGTGGGCAGGCAAGGCCTCGTACGCATCGTCCCCGACATTCAAGGCCTCGAGGCTGAGGGTGGGACAAAGTGGTGGGCTGGTGGATTCCAGGGCGGAGACACCACGGTCATTCGTTTCGCGATGGGCAACATTGAGGGCGTCGGACGCACTCTCACCCACGAGCTGACGCACCGCTTTGA
>JAPKBY010000582.1 GCA_028823185.1 Planctomycetota bacterium | reverse complement strand
GCCCGTTCCCCTTCTCGCATGCGCACCCTGATCCAGTGGTTCATGCGCGGGGTCGCGCCGAAACAGCAACCGAGGATGTCTTTCACGAGCAGAAACTCACTGACGCCTTCACGGTCAAAGCGGACGGGGTTCATGAAGCCCGTGATCGCGACCGGCTTGCCATCCCAGAGACGAACCTCTTCTGGGATGGGCGGGAGCTCTTCGCCCTCTTTGATCTTCACATAGACCGGATACTCAAACTCTCCCAAGACCGTGAAGTCGAGCGCCTCATAGCCTTCGCTGTCGAAGGGCTCAGCCTCTTCCACCGGCTCGGGCTCAAGCTCTTCAACCACGCTGCTCGTTGAGAGCGGACCCCCTTCGGAATCATCCCCACCAAAGCAAGAGAAGCCCCAGAAGCAGAGCGACAAGAGGACGAGGTGTCGCATCAAGAGTGAGGCACGAGGTGGTCAGCGACATCGGTTCTATAAGCCTTCATGGCCGGGATCACTCCAGCGAGGGCGCCGAGGAGCGTGACTCCGACCGGCGCCATCCAAAGGCTCGGGTGATATTGCCAGAGGTCCATGACGATGCCTGCTTCTGTACGAATCACCTCGGCGGCGGCAGTGAAGACGACCCCGTAAACGAGGAGTCCCCCGATGGCGCCCATACCTGCGATCGCTGTTGACTCAGCGAGGATGGCTCCAAATACAGTCGCGCGGCGGGCGCCAAGGGCGCGCAAGATAGCGAACTCTCGACGTCGCTCATTCATCGCGTTGTAGAGGCTCGCGAGGACGGAGCCAGCGCCCACGACGCACACCAAGTAGGCGACGAGACCGAGGACCTTGTGCGCCCAACCGATCTTCTCGAAGAGCAGCGCCATCACGCGCGCGATCGGCCAAGCCAAGGTCATCTCCTTGCCGCCATTGATCTGTTGAGAGAGCTGAAACCCGGTCTGAGGGCTCTTAAAAGCTAGCATTACGGCGCTGACCTCTTTTGCCTCGTCAGGGATCTCTTCAGCAGCGGTGGGCTCATACACCTCGCCGCTCCCTCGCAGGACATGGCCGGAGAGGCGATACATGCCCTCGAGCGGAACCCAGAGCACCTTGTCTACAGGAGTGTTCGAGGGCTCAAGGATTCCGACCACGACGTAGTCTTCGTCGTGGTCATGGCCCACGTCCTCCTTCGTCCCATGCTCAAAGTGTAAGTGGGAGCCGACACGCAACCCAGTCTTTCGAGCGACCTGGCTACCGATCACGGCTTCGCGCTTGTCTTCATTGAAGACGCGCCCGCCACTCATCACGGTGTAGCCCGTCCCCTCGCCGTATTCGAACTCGGTGAGGAGCTCCTTCGTCGTTCCAACGACGCGGTAACCCTTGTAGTTATCCCCCACCGCATATGGCACCGCCAGCTTCACGCGAGGATCATCACGCATCTCGACATAGCTTGAGTAAGGGATGTTCCCCGGTGAGGTGTCGAGGTGTAACACGCTGTTCATCACGAGCTGCAGCTGACTTCCTCGCGCCCCAAGGACAGCGTCAAAACCCGGCGCGCCCGTGACGAATGCGTCCTCTGCTTGACGCTCGATAGAGAACACGCCGATGACTAAGCCACAAGCGAGCGCGAGCGATCCCGCGGTCACGCTGCTCGAGAGCGCGTGCCTCGCGAGAG
>JAPKBY010000061.1 GCA_028823185.1 Planctomycetota bacterium | reverse complement strand
CGGCGTGAAGCTGGAAGGTGGGGCGCGCCGAATGTTCAACTGGGTCGAGATCGACCAACCCCCCGCGAGCGATGCGCGCGCACTGCTCTTACCCGCACTCCTTGTGCTCGGCCTCTTAGCGCTCGTCATCCTCGGCGCCTTCGCCTTCTTCGCATGACCCAACCTGACCGTAGATTCGAAAGACAAGAGCGCTTCGCGGCGCTCGGAGCCGAGGGGCAAGCACGCCTCGAAGAATCGCGTTGCCTCCTCGTCGGCTGCGGTGCGCTCGGTGGCGTGATCGCTCAAGAGCTCACCCGCGCAGGAGTCGGCACCCTCGTACTCGTTGACCGCGACATCGTCGAGATCACGAACCTACCGAGACAGGTTCTCTTTGAAGACAAGCACGCGACAGAGGGAACGCTCAAGGTCGAGGCAGCGCTCGAGACGCTCTCACGGATCGGCGGCCCCACTCGCTTTGAGACACACGCCGAGCACCTAGACGCAGAGAACATCGAAGACCTGGCCGAGGGCTGCGATCTCATCCTCGATGGAACGGACAACCTCGGCACTCGCTACCTCGTCAACGACTACTGCGTTGAGGCAGGCCTCCCTTGGATCTATGGAGGCGTCGTCGGCTCCGGTGGTCTCGTCATGCCTGTCCTGCCCGGAGTTGGTCCTTGCCTGCGCTGCGTCTTTCCAGAGCCGCCCCCTGCTGGCGCACTCCCCACCTGTGAGACTGCGGGCGTCATCCTGCCTGCGGTCGCGGCGATCGCATCACTACAAGCTGGTCTAGCCTTGCGCCTCCTCGCCTCGCCAGAGGGGCTAGAGCCTGCGCTCGTAGAGCTCGACGTCTGGTCCGCAGAGACCCGCCGCGTCCGGGCTAAACGGCGAATCGGCTGCCCCTGCTGCGATGAACGCGAGTTCCCCTACCTCCATGACCCGCAAGCGCGCCCCGCGACGATCCTCTGCGGAAGAAACACCGTCCAGGTGCGGGGTCGCCAACCTGCTCCGGAGCCTCGCGCGGTCGCAGCTGCCTTAGAAGGCATCGCGCGAGAGATCCGCTTCGCTGGTCCGATCCTGCGCTTCGACGTAGAAGAGTTTCGCGTCACTCTCTTCGAAGACGGGCGCGCGCTGATCGAAGGGACCGACGAGATCGAGCGCGCCCTCGCGGTCTACGATCGCTACATCGGGACTTGAGAGTGAACCTACCGCCGCGAGTCGTCATCCTCGCCGCAGGCGCGAGTGAGCGTCTCGGCGAGCCCAAAGCCTTAGCCAAGCTCGGTGAACGCGCAGCCCTCGCTCACCTGCTAGAAGCCTGCGGAGAGCCTTCAGCCTTAGTCATCACGGGCGCTCATTCGAAGGAGATCGCCGCAGCCTTTCAAGACGAAGCCGAGCTCATCGAACACAGCGGCTGGAAGGCGGGCAGGACGAGCAGCATCGCGTGCGCCGTCGCACACTCCCCCGATCGGGACATCCTCTTGGCTCCTGTCGACAGCCCGCTCGTCCCTCAGAGGGTCTTCCAACTCCTCAGAGAGACATGGAGCGCTGCTGGCGCTCCAAGCCTTGGTTGGCTCTCACCAAAGGAAGAGAGCGCTGGGCGATACGGACACCCGATCATCATCGGTCGTGAGCTGTCGGCGAAGATCTGCGAGCTGAAGGTTGGCGATCCGCTGCGCTGCCTCCGAGATCTCGCAGAGCCGCTGCTCGAGCTCTCCGTAGAATGCCCAGAGGTGCTCGACAACATGGACACACCAGAGGACTTGGCCCGAATCAGGGCACGTATCTAGCCTCCTGGGCCAATTAACCTCCTTTTATTCGCTCCATGATGGGCTAAGAGGCGTCGTCCTTGAAGTTATCTAGAGCATCCCCTCTACTCGATCGCAGCAAGAGGCTAGAACTCAAGGAACCTCATATATGGCGACTCTCTCCAAGCTCCTAGGAAATATGCCCCGCGTGGTCCAGGTCTCCCCTGAGGCGACCGTGCGTGAGGCGGCCAAAGCGATGGCTGAAGCCAACGTGGGCTGCACCGCGATCCTAGACAATGAGAAGCTCGTCGGTCTCTTCACCGAGAGAGATGTGCTGAAGCGCGTCCTCTTAAAAGACCTCATCACCGACGAGGTGAAGGTCGCGCAAGTCATGACCCGCGAGATCATCACAGGCAGCATGGACATGAGCTCAAGAGAAGCTCGCGGCCTCCTCAAAGAGCATCACATTCGGCACCTCCCCGTGGTAGACGCCGAGGGTCGCCTGCACGGAGTCCTCTCGATTCGAGATCTCGTCTTAGACGAGGTGCAAGAGATGCGCGACTACATCGCCCTCTCTGAAGGCTGAGAGACCGAGTGCTGAGATTTTATCGAACGCGTAAAGCGCTCAAGCTGCGTCCTCTTCGTGCCCTGGCGCTCTGCTGCCTCTTGGGCTGCGCAGGACCGGAGCTAGACATCCGAACTCACGCCCCCCAAGTGAATTCGGCGCCGGAGATCTCACCCTTTGAAGGTTGGAAGGATGGACCGAGGGTCAGCTTTGAGCGATCACTCAGCGCTTGGAATCCAAGCTTGAACGCACACCGTCTCTCTCCAGAAGGGCGACTCACGCTGAGCCTCGCCCTCCCAGGGCTTGACGAAGCGGGGATGCGCGCTGCGCTGCTCCTCGCTCACAGTCGTGACCCTCACGCAGCAGAGCTCCTCCTCGCCCGTCTAGAAGATCGCGTGGAGGGAGCCAATCGTGACGACGACGGCGCCGATGTCGTCGCCGCTGCCAGCCTCGCTGCTTGGCCTGAAGAGGAGCGCTTCACGAGCGCCCTGCTTGAGCTCTCGATCGGGACAGAACCGCACCCCGACCTCGAGGTCCGCGTCGAATGCGCCAGCTCTGCCCTCGCACGTGGTGGCTCAGAGGTCAGCACCTTCTTGCTGCGCGTCCTGCGCGAGGGCACGCCAGCCGAAGAGAGGGAGCTGCGAGATTGGACACCAAAGAGCACCATGGCGTGGTCGAAGAGCCGCGCAGCCACAGCCCTCGCGAAGCACCTAGACGTGCCCCTGCGCTTCCGCGCCGACGCCTCTTATGAGGATCAACTGCGCGAGATCTCCGCTCTGGAGTCACGCTTAGCAGAGAGAGCGTCCGTCATTAAATAACTGCAACGTCCTACTAGTCATCAGTCGGTTCTGGAATCAGCTGTTCGCGTTGATTAAAACGCTCATATGCCGTCCCCCGCATTACCGAATGAGCTCACCTCGGCTCTAGAAGAGGCCCAAGAGTTGGCCCGCCAGCGCGAGCTAGCCTTAGCGCTTCGCGACGAACGCATCAGACTTCGCTGTGAGCATGAGCTCGTCGCGCGCCGTCAGCGCTCGCGCCGCGCCGCCGATCTCTTAGGACTCGCGGACGCGATCGCTCACTCACGAAGCCACCAGCGCGACTATGTCATGCAGCCGCGAGAGGCTGAGATATCCAACTCAACTCAAGAGAGTCCCGCGACTCCAGAGCCCACGCAGGCTTAAGGTTCGAGCCGCGACATCATGCGCGGAAAAGGGATCGCCTCACGTACGTGCGAGATCCCGCAGATCCAAGCGACCGTACGCTCCAGTCCGAGGCCAAATCCACCGTGCGGGACGCTACCGTAGCGTCGCAAGTCGAGGTACCACTGAAAGGCCTCCTCAGGTAGCTCATGAGCTTTGATGCGCCCGAGCAAGACATCGAGGTCGTCCTCACGCTGACTGCCACCGATGATCTCACCGACGCCCTCTGAGCCGAGGACATCTACGCAGAGGCACTTAGATTCATCCTCCGGGTCCCGCTTCATGTAGAAGGACTTCACCTCCTTCGGATAGCGGTGAATCATAAGAGGTTTGTCATAGCGCTCTGAGAGGATGGTCTCATCCGGTGCGCCGAAGTCAGAGCCCTCGACGAAGTCGCTGTCAGGATGCGCCTTCAAGATCTCAGAGGCCTCCTCATAGGAGAGCCTCGGGAACGGACCCTTGATCACCTCGAGCTTCGAGAGGTCTCGCTCTAAGACCTCGAGCTCTAATTTTCTGCGCTCAAGCACCTCTGCGACGACCGCGCAGAGCATGTCTTCTGCGAGCTGCATCACATCCTCGAGCCCGGCATAAGCCATCTCAGGCTCGAGCATCCAAAACTCCGTCAGGTGCCTGCGCGTCTTGGACTTCTCGGCGCGGAAGGTCGGCCCAAAGGTGTAGACCTTCCCGAGGGCCATCGCGGCGGCCTCAGCGTAGAGCTGACCCGACTGAGTGAGATAAGCCGTCCTGTCAAAGTAAGGCACCTCGAAGAGCGTGCTCGTCCCCTCGCAGGCGTTGGGCGTGAAGATCGGAGAGTCAACGCAGATGAACTCACGCTCATCAAAGAAGCGTCGGAGCGCTGTGATGACTGCGTCCCGGATGCGCAAGATCGCCCACTGCTTGCGGCTCCGCATCCAGAGGTGCCGATGATTGTGAAGGAAGTCCGCGCCGTGCTCTTTCGGCGTAATGGGATACCCCTCCGCCAGCTGATGAATGACTCCATCGGAGACCTTCACCTCGAAGCCACCAGGCGCGCGCTCATCCGCAGAGACGACTCCGGTCAGCTCAAGCGATGACTCTTGCCCTGCAGAGCTGATCGCCTCGAAGAGCTCTTCGGAGACCTGGTTCTTCAAGACGACGCACTGGCAGACGCCGCTGCCATCGCGAAACTGAACAAAGGCCAGCTTGCCCTTGCCGCTCTTGTTGTAGACCCACCCGCGCAGGGTGACGCTCTCGCCGACGTGGTCAGCGAGCTTCTCGACAGTGGTTACTATGCTCATGATGAGCGCAGGGTAACCGCCAGAGGCCGCCTTTTCCCTGAACCGTCCGCTAGAAAGAAGACGATCCCTAGGGGAACATCTGATGAGAGGTGCTGATCTGCACATCAACGAGGCGCCCGTCTGCGATCTGAACGCGGCCCTTGGCCGCCGCTCCGTCGCGCCTGGCTTCAAAGCCGACCTCGCCACCCTCAGCTGCCACACGCTCCAGATCGCCTGCTCCGACCAGCAACTCAATGCGTTCACAGCCCAGCACGATGAGGCGATTGGTGATGCGTTCAGCCAGCATGGGGCCGACTGGCCGCTCTTGAGCGCCTGCTGATGGCTCAGCGACAGACCCCTCGGTCAGATCAACGAGCTGCCTGCCGATGCGCCGGTTCGTGTCCCTCAAGTCCTCGACGAGGTGCTCTAGGCGTTCGAGGTCCACGCTGTCCGCGACTTCTTTTAGCCCGCTGAGGGAGCGCTCTAGGCCCTCAAGACCATCCAGCTGCTCCAATCGCTCAGAGATCTCTCGGAGCCTCTTTGCGAGCGAAATGAGAGTGATCACCCCGGCCGCAACCAGGATGGCGATCGAGAGCAAGACCCAGGGTCCTGCCTCGCTGATGTCGATGAGAGAGGTAAGCACGAGGAATGAGAGTAACGGAGTTGCTACCCTTCGGCCATGACTCGACTCCTAGGAGCCCTTGCCGCCCTCATATTGCTGGGTGGCGTCTTTCTTTTACCCCAGGCCGATGAAGGCCGTCTCGCAGCCGCTCAGGCGGCAGAGCTCCTCGACACTGACTTCGCGGCCAAGGTCGTCGAAGAGTTCGGAGAGGACGACGGCAGCACCTGGACCCTCTCTCTCGGCCAAGTCTCCGGCCTCGAAGATGGCGACGAGCTCGTCTCGAGGCAGGCAGTCGCCAGGGCCTTTAGAGCTGCAGCTGTGGATGCAGGGCGCCAGCTAAACCTAGCTGGCTCGAACTCTCCTGCTGCCGAAGGCGTTGACTTTCAGATCGAGCTCCACGATGCCGAGGACGCGCGAGTCTTGACCCTCAGAGCGTCGGGGGCAATGGGAGACATCGACACCTCGGGCGAGTTCACTCCTCCCGCGCCGACCTCCCTTCTGCCACCGCTGGTCGCGATCGCCTTAGCGCTGCTCTTCCGCAAGCCGGTCATCGCCCTCTTAGCCGGCGTCATCGCCGCAGGCTGCCTGATGCGGTCGGACGCTGGACTCCTCGCCACCTTGAACCCCATCGCGGCTGTTGGAGATGTAGGCGTCGCCTTCTGGGGGCAGTTCACCGACTCGGACAAGGCACAGGTCGTGGGCTTCGTCATCGCGATGCTCGCCATGGTCGGCGTCATCACCCACAACGGCGGCTTGCGCGGAGTGATGGACCTCGTCGCCGCCCGCGCGAAGGATGCGCGCAGAACACAGATCGCGACCTGGATCATGGGCCTCGTCATCTTCTTCGATGACTACGCGAACACGATCCTGTGTGGCGCCACGATGCGCCCTCTAACAGATCGCTTCCGCGTCTCCCGCGAGAAGCTCGCCTACCTCGTGGACTCAACCGCCGCGCCTGTCGCAGGCATCTCGATCTTCTCGACCTGGGTCGCCTTCGAGGTCTCCCAATATGCGCCGCAGCTCCCTGCGGCCGGAATGAGCGCAGCAGACGGCTACTCAGTCTTTATTCAGACGATCCCATACCGCTTCTACTGCATCTTCGCCCTCGCCCTCTGCGGGCTCATCGCCTTCACCGGCAGAGATTTCGGCCCCATGCTCACCGCCGAGCGCCGCGCGCGCACGACGGGAGAGCTTGTCCGCAAAGATGGCACCCCGATGGTCTCCGACCTGGTGACCAAGATGACCGCTGCCCCCGGGCTCGCGATCCGTGCCTGGCGAGCGATCGTCCCCCTGGGGATTTTCCTCCTCTTCACAGTGGGTTGGGTTTACTACACGGGCTATGTCGGGGCGACCGATGCTGGACTAGACACCTCCTTCTCAAGCCGCGGGCTCTCGAACATCCTTGGTGCGGGAAACAGCTACACCGCCTTGCTCTATGGCTCCTCAGCAGGACTCCTCGTCGCAGTCACAGCCTCGCTGGCAGCGAAGCTGCCTATCACTGGCATCGTCAAAGCAGCCATCTCTGGCCTGAGAGCCACATCGATCGCACTGGTGATCCTCTACCTCGCCTGGATGATCGGCGCCGCCTGCGGCAACCTCGGCACCGCCACCTACATCACTGCGGCCGTCGGCGACGCGCTCCCACCCGCGCTCCTGCCCGTGCTGCTCTTCGCGCTCTCTGGGCTCGTCGCTTTCTCAACCGGCTCTTCCTGGAGCACGATGAGCATCCTCTTGCCGCTGGTCGTCGGCCTCGCCTACCAGCTAGGTCTTGAGAGCGATCTCGGCGCTGCCGGGCTCGTCGTCGTCTCGATCGGCGCGGTCCTCGAGGGCGCGATCTTTGGTGATCACTGCTCCCCGATCTCTGACACCACCGTGCTCTCCTCCACAGCCTGCGCCTCAGATCACATCGACCACGTCCGGACGCAGATGCCCTATGCGCTGCTCGCCATGATCGTCGCCGTCGTCTGCGGCTACTTGCCTGTCACCTACCTTGGCGCGAGCCCATGGCTCTGCCTCCCCGTTGGAATCGCCACCATGTTCGCCATCCTGCGTCTTGTAGGCGAACGAGCCGACGACAATCAGACTGCGACAGAGCACCTTGGCAAAGCCTGAGAACTCCCCCAGCCACGCCGGCAAGATCGCGCTCGGCGTGTTCTTGGGTTTCGCGTGCTATGCCGCCTTTGCAGCCTTCACAGGCGATCTCGATGGCACGCTGAGCGCGCTGAAGAGCGTGCCGGTAGAGCTGATCGCAGCCGCATGCGGCCTCTCCTTCCTCAACTACCTCGTGCGCTTTCCTCGCTGGGAGCGCTACCGCGGGCTCGTAGGCGTCAACATCAGCCGCAGCTCCTCCCTCATCGTCTACCTCGCGGGGCTCTCTCTCACCGTCACCCCCGGGAAGGTCGGCGAGGCCTTCAAATCCGTCCTCATCCGCAAGCTGGACGGGACTCCGATCCACAAGACCGCGCCGATCGTGCTCGCCGAGCGCGTCACGGATCTCCTCGGTTTCCTCGTCCTCATCATGCTCGCCTCTCTCGCCGGAGGGCTCTCGCTGGACTGGATCTTCTGGACTGCGTCGAGCGCCTGCCTCTTCATCTGTGTCGCGCTCTTCTCTCCTAAGATCAGCAGTGGGCTCGTCAAGCTCTCTGGCATGCTCCCTGGCGGCAGCTGGTTGGCTCCGCGTCTCGATGGAGCCTTGACCTC
>JAPKBY010000581.1 GCA_028823185.1 Planctomycetota bacterium | reverse complement strand
TCATCGTCGCGTGCCCAGGCCGCCTGCTCGACCTCATGAGCAGTCGGGACGTAAATCTCGACGGCATCGAGGTCCTCGTACTAGATGAGGCCGATCACATGCTCGACATGGGCTTCATTCCGGACATCAAGCGCATCGTCGCACGGATGCCCAGGGACAGGCAGAACCTGCTCTTCTCCGCGACCATGCCGCGCGAGATTCGTTCGTTGACGAGCGGCATGCTGCGAGATCCCCACGTCGTTGAGCTCGCTCACGCCGCCCCCTTGGAGACCATCGAGCACGCGCTCTACCCTGTTGATCACCCTGATAAGACTGCTCTTTTGAAGCACCTCTTGAAGCATGACAACTTCACCTCCGCGATCGTCTTCTTGCGAACAAAGCACCGTGCGCGGCGCTTGGCAGAGGTGCTCAGCAAGGCCGGAATCAACGCGATCGCGCTTCAGGGCAACATGAGTCAATCGCAGCGACAGCGCGCTATGCAAGGCTTTCGCGATGGCCGCTATGAGGTGCTCGTCGCGACAGACATCGCAGCTCGTGGAATTGATGTTCCGAACGTCAGTCATGTCATCAACTTCGACTTGCCCAATACGCCCGAAGCTTACACTCACCGCATCGGCCGCACCGGCCGCTCCGAGCAGAATGGAAAGGCTTGTACCTTCGTCACGAAAGAGGACTTCCCCGGGATCAAAGCGATCGAGAAGAAGCTCTGTATGGACATCCCGCGTATCAAGATTCGGGACTTCGAGCGCGATGAGGGCGCGGACTTCTCTCGCGGTAGGAGATCGCCTGGACAGGGACGCCCTGGGAAGAAGGGTGGTCAGTCCTCTGGAAAGGGCAGGCGTGGTTCCTCCAATAATCGTAGCTCTGCGCCAAAGGCTGGCGGCCGAGGACGCTCAAGCCAAGGCAGCTCTTCGAGTGCGCCTACCAGGCAGATCTCTAGCGCGCCTGCAAGGAAAGCCTCTAGCTCCTCCTTTGGGCAGGGCGTCGACAAGGGCAAGTCTCAAGGGGAGCGCAGCTCTTCAGGCCAGCAGCGTAAACGCACTCAGGGTGGTAAGGGGCAGGCCTTTGCCTCTGGTGTCTCCTCTGACGGTGGAGGCCAAGCTCGCAAGCCGAGGCTTGGTCGCACCCGCACACGTCGCGGTTAGAGCTCTGTTCAGCTGTTAGTTCCTTAGGGGCTCTTGTGAGCGTTCGTCTTTATGAGCGCTTAGAATCCTCGGATGCTCACGCTGCTCGCTTCTCTCCTCGTGATCCCGCTCATCTCCTCGCAAGGCGAGGAGCTTGAGCGTCCAAATGTCCTCCTGATCATCTCCGATGATCAGTCATGGACAGACTTCGGCTTCATGGGGCATGAGGTCATCCAGACTCCTCACCTCGACGAGCTCTCGAAGGAGTCCTTGGTCTTTCCGCGAGGCTATGTGCCGACGGCGCTCTGTCGTGCGAGCCTCGCGACGATCATCACTGGGCTCTACCCACATCAGCATCAGCTCACGGGCAATGATCCCCCCAGCGGGGTAGACCGGGCGCGCATGCTCGAGCACATCGCGCGTGTTGACACTCTGCCAGGGCTCCTTGGTGATGCCGGCTACCGAAGCCTCCAGACCGGCAAGTGGTGGGAGGGGGACTGCGTCTGCGGTGACTTCACCGAGGGCA
>JAPKBY010000580.1 GCA_028823185.1 Planctomycetota bacterium | reverse complement strand
GGGTCATACTCCTTCAGCTCAGCCCGTGTGTTGATGTGATTGTGTTGATCGTCGTTCTGACGGTTGGTGTCAAACCAGGACTGCACCATCTCAGCCCAATATTCCATTCGGTTGCTCGCTGCGTAGGTCCCTTTCCAGAGCCCCTCTTCCAGCGCCTCCCAGTAGACCTTCTTCAATCGATCATCAAAGGTCGGATCGGTCGTGACGAGCCCCATCTCATGTGCCGCGTGCGCAAACTCGTGGACCAAGATGTTCTCTGTTCCATACGGGTCACCTCTCAAGCAGAGCAGGTTCTCTTCTCCGCAGCTGACGGATGGCCTCGAGCGAGTGGCTCCTAGCCCGCGAGCCCTGCGGTCCCAGTAGCGAGCCGGGGTCAAGTCAGAGTGCTCGGGGACATCGGTCGTGAACTCACCGACGCCCATGATGGTGTAGCGAACACCGTTCTCTCCCATAGCTGCGAGGATGTCGAGCCGCTCTCCCATCATCTCTTTGATCAAGTGTCGCGCCTCGAGGAGGGCGTAATCGGAGACTTTGGCGGAGCTGACGATGGGAACCCCCCAAGCGTCTAGGTGCTTCTCGTAGAATGAGGCCAGCTGAAAGCGCGCGCGCAGCTCTTCAGACGGGGCCTTTACTGTTACCTCTTCGAAACTCTGTACGGCGCTCACTGCCAAGATCATCATCGCTATGCTCATGGCCCTATCATGGGGCGAGCACAAGGAAAGCGCCTCTAGGAATCACCTCATTCGTTTGTTCAATGAAACCTGACATCTCCCTCGTTCACGAGTTCCTGACTGATCTTCAGGATCGGGTCTGTGCGTCTCTAGAGCTCGCCGATGGAGCGAGCACCTTCACAGAAGATGCGCTCGAGACGCCGAGCGGGGGACTCTCGCGCCCGAGGATCCTCGAAGATGGGCCGGTGCTCGAGAGGGCAGGCGTGATGTTCTCTCACACGGTGGGGGAGGATATGCCTGCTGCAGCGACGAAGCGTCGCCCGGAGCTCGCAGGTCGTAGCTATGAGGCTGTCTCGATGTCTTTGATCACACACCCCCGCAACCCATACGCGCCCACGAGCCATATGAATGTGCGCTGCTTCCTAGCGAAGAAGGACGGCTCGGAGCCGGTCTGGTGGTTCGGCGGTGGCTTTGACCTGACTCCTTATTATGGCTTTGAGGAGGACTGCGTCGCTTGGCATGAGGCTGCGAGGGACGCGGCCGGTGCGGACAGCTATCCGTCCATGAAGGAGGCCTGTGATCAGTACTTCTTCCTTCCACACAGAGGTGAGGCGCGAGGGATCGGCGGCCTCTTCTTTGACGACTGGAGCGAGGGGAGCTTTGAAGAGGGCTTCGCCCTGATGAGATCCGTTGGTGAAGCTTATCTCGCTGCCTATCCGCCAATCCTCGAGCGGCGCAAGGACACCGCATACACAGCGCACGAGCGAGCGTGGCAGTTGATGCGTCGGGGCCGTTATGTAGAGTTCAATCTCTTGCAAGACCGCGGGACCCTCTTTGGCCTTCAGGCCGGGGGCAGGGTCGAGTGTATTCTCGCTTCGATGCCCCCAGTGGTGCAGTGGCGCTATGACCAAAAGCCTGATCCCGGAACCCCAGAAGCCGCTCTCATGACACATTTCTTAGCGCCTAGAGACTGGTTAGC
>JAPKBY010000060.1 GCA_028823185.1 Planctomycetota bacterium | reverse complement strand
GTCCTCGGGCACTACCTCTCTGGTCATCCGCTCCAAGAACGAGCTGGACTGCTCTCGCTCCTCTCTACTGCGACGAGCCGGACCTCAGCCGAGATGCCCGGAGCGGAGGTCACGCTCGCTGGAATGATCAGGGAGCTGCAAGAGCGCGTCGTTCAAAACGGAAAGAACGCTGGGAAGAAGTGGGCCAAGTTCCGCTTAGAAGACCTGCTAGGCAACGTCTCTGTCGCCTGCTTCCCTCGCACCTACGCTGAGTGCAAGGACGACCTAACCAATGGAGAGATCGTCGTCGTCAGAGGCAGGATGGAAGAGGACTCCGACGACCCGAACTTGCTCCTAGACGAGGTCATCACATTGGAGGATGCCCTCAAGCGATTTGAGGGAGGCCTCTTAGTACCGATCTCGCCCAAGGACTCCGCGCTCCTCCCCCGCCTCCAAGAGCTCATCCAACGACACCCGGGCCGACAGAACGTCTTCCTCCAAGTGAGAGGTGACGACGGCTCTACGCGCCGTGTACGAGCCGGCAGCCAGCACAAGGTCTCGATCTCAGAACCCTTCGCAAAAGAGATAGACGAGCTCTTAGGTGCAGGCCGAGTCAGCTTGACGCGCAGCTAAGAAGAGAGGCGCAGACCCCGTCAGGGACCTGCGCCTCTTTGTTCACTAATTAGGAGAGCCTAAGCTTTGGCTGCAGCGAGCTCTTCGGTCGCTTTCGCGAGCTCCTCCGGGGGAGATTCATCAACAAGCGTGCGCTCGACGAACTCAATGATGGCCTGCTCACCCGCGTCACCGAGACGAGGCTTAGAGAGCTTGAGGATCCGGCAGTAGCCACCCTCACGCTCAGCGAAGCGCGGCCCAAGGACTCCGAAGAGTTTCTTGACCGACTCCTTGTCGCGCAGTTTCGCAAAGGCACGTCGGCGATTAGCCTGCGTGTCTGTCTTACCGATGGTGATCATCTTCTCGATGTACGGGCGAAGGTGCTTCGCCTTAGGCACGGTCGTTGTAATACGCTCGTGCTCAATCAAGGAGTTCATCATGTTCTTCGTCATCGCCTTACGGTGAGACGCGGTCCTTCCGAGCTTATATCCAGCTACTCTGTGTCGCATGTCTTGTAGTCCCTGTCGGTCATTCGGCCGCCATTCCGAGAGCAAGGCCGCGCTCAGTGAGCTTGGACTTGATCTCCGTCAGGCTGGTCTTGCCGAGGTTTTTAAGGTTCATGACCTCTTGCTCCGAGAGGGAGACGAGATCGCGGATGGTCTGGAGGTTGGCTCCATCTAAGCAGTTGCGTGCGCGCACGCTCAACTCAAGCTCTAGCAAGGATCGGTCCAGAGCAATCTCAAGGTCGGAGACCTGGCGATTGACCTGGTTGTACTCGCTGTTCACCGGATCATCTGTCAGCAGGACGTCATCCTTCAGCTCGTTCTGCAAGACGAAGGGGTTCAGGTGCTTACGATAGATCTTTGCGGACTCGACGAGGGCCATCTCCGGGGAGATGGTTCCATCAGTCCAAATCTCAACGATGAGCCTGTCATAGTTTGTGAGCTTGCCCACACGGGTCTGCTCAATTGAGTAACGCACACGGAGGACGGGTGAGTAGATGGAGTCCACGGGGATCTTCCCAATGACGCCTTCGATCTCGATAGCGTTCTCTTCGGAGGGGACGTATCCGCGTCCACGACGAAGATCCATCTCGATCTGAAGCTCTCCGTCCATGGTCAGTGAGGCGATATGAAGGTCCTTATTAACGACCTCCGCACCATTCTCACATTCCACGTCTTCACCTGTGACGGGCCCTTTACTGCTGGCATTAATCCGGCAGGTGATGGGCTTGTCTCCGGTGTACTTAAACCTCAATCGCTTGAGGTTTAAGATGATGTCTGTCACGTCTTCAAGCACTCCATCCAATGAGTCAAACTCATGGGAGGCGCCCTCAATCTTCACAGCAGTAATCGCTGTCCCTTCAATTGAAGAGAGCAGGACTCGGCGAAGACCGTTTCCGATTGTGTGACCGAATCCCCTTTCGAAAGGCTCGACCGCGAAGCGACCGAACTCATCTGTCTGGGACTCTTTCTCAAGAATGACCGAGCTGGGGAGCTCGAAATTACGCCAACGAATTCTCATGATGCGTTTCTCCTCGACCTACTTGGAGCACAGTTCGACGATGAGCTGCTCTTGAATGGGGAACGGGAAGTCGTTTCGCTGCGGCAGCGAGACGACGGTGACAGTCATTGTGTCAGCGTTAGCTCCGAGCCATTCAGGGACGAAGCCGCCCTTGTTGAGCTCAATGTTCTGGGAGATCAGCTGCTTTGTGTTTTCTTTCTCGCGCGGCTTCACCTCATCACCAGGTCTGACCTGATAAGACGCGATGTCGACCTTCTGTCCATTGACCTGGAAGTGTCCGTGCCCGACGAGCTGTCGTGACTGAGCGATGGTGAGAGCGAAGCCGCTGGTCACCAACATGCTGTCCAGACGACGCTCGAGCAGGTTGAGCAGGTTTTCACCCGTGTTCCCCTGCATACGCTCAGCCGTCTTGAAGTAGCGCTTGAATTGATGCTCTCTCACACCATAGATGCGCTTGAGCTTCTGCTTCTCCCTCAGGCGGATGCCGTACTCACTAATTTTACGACGGCTCTGCGCGTGTACACCGGGCGGGTAGTCGCGCTTAGCGAGAGGTGATTTACCTCTCGCGCCATGTGCACCGCGGCTGAAGAGGTCCATCCCCTCGCGCCTTGATAGCTTCCATTTCGGTCCCGTATATCGTCCCATTTTACTCAGATCTCCTGGATCTACTAGGTGCGCCTACGCTTCTTAGCGCGGCATCCGTTGTGCGGGAGGGGCGTGACATCTTCGATCGATAAGATCTTCAGACCAGCCTTTGCCATGGAGCGGACCGAAGACTCTCGTCCCGAACCGGCTCCCTTAATACGAACATTGATCTCTTTCATACCGTTTCGAATCGCCGCGACAGCGGCCTTCTCACCAGCACGCATGGCAGCAAAGGGAGTGCTCTTACGAGTACCTTTGAATCCCATCGCTCCAGAAGATCCTGTCGCGACCGTGTTCCCCTCAGGGTCCGAGATCGTGACAATCGTGTTGTTAAATGATGCGAAGACATGAGCGACGCCTCGGACGACGTTCTTCTTCGCTTTCTTTTTTGTGGTCTTAGCCATGAGTTAATTGGGCTGTGTGCCTACTTCATCCCCTTGACAGACTTCTTACCAGCGACGGTCTTCTTCGGACCTTTACGCGAGCGAGCGTTTGTCTTTGTTCTTTGTCCTCGAACAGGGAGACCCCTGCGGTGACGGAAGCCTCTGTAGCAGCCGATGTCACGTAAGCGGTTGATCGCGCTGACGTTGAATCGTCGCAACTCCCCCTCTACGAGGTAGTTCTTTGAAAGGTGGTTGGAAAGTGTCGTGACCTGCTCTTCAGTCAGGTCGCGTGCTGCCATCCCAGGGTCTAAACCGAGGAATTCGCACACTTTCGTGGCCGTAACGCGCCCGACTCCATAGACATAAGTCATGGAGATGTCGAGCCGCTTGTCGTTGGGGATATCTACACCGTTTACGCGGGGCATATGTAATTACGCGTCGCTTCTAAGCGTCGCGTGCCTCCAGTTCCGGAATTGTTCGGTCGTCATACTTATTATTCCTACTTGCCTTGTCGCTGC
The DNA here is from genome assembly GCA_028823185.1 of Planctomycetota bacterium. Classification (GTDB taxonomy): domain Bacteria; phylum Planctomycetota; class UBA1135; order UBA1135; genus JAKVCE01. The sequence goes on along the minus strand of JAPKBY010000060.1, from coordinate 4,422 downwards.
TTATGCCGGGGATTCGCGTCGCAGATAACCCGCAACACGCCTCGCCTACGCACGATTTTGCAGCTCATGCAGAGCCTTCTGATACTACTTCGTACTTTCATCGTCTTCGTCTCCTGTTCTTCGGCCTCGGTCTACGGTCTCCGCGCGAGGTGATACGCCCCTTAGTTAAGTCATAAGGGGAGATCTCCACAGTGATCTTATCGCCGGGAAGGATCTTGATGTAGTGCATCCGCATTTTGCCGCTGACGTGGGCCAAAATCTCATGACCTGATTCCAAGGTGGCTCGAAATCGGGCGTTCGGTAGCGACTCCGTAACGGTGGCGTCCACAGTGATCGGCTCTTCTTTAGCCATCATCGGGCCTCCTGCTGTGAGGCTTCGCTCGTCACCAGCAGCGTACGGAGATCAGCGAAGACCTCCTCAGGCGCTCGTGCTCCGTCAACAACTTCGAGCGCGCTGCGCTCGCTGTAATAGCTGATCAGAGGACTCGTCTCACCGTGATACACCGCGAGACGTTCAAGGACAGTCTCTGCTGTATCATCCGTTCGCTTGTAAAGTTCGCCTGAGCAGGCATCGCACGAGCCATCAGTCGCCGGAGGCGAGAAGGTCTCGTGGTGAATGTTTCCGCAATCGCGGCAGAGCAGGCGGCCAACGACGCGCTCGACGAGGACACCGTCCTGCACATCAAGCTGAACGGCGCGCGTGTTCCAATCTGAATCAAGCCGCTCAGAGAGCGCCTCAGCCTGAGCGACGGTTCGGGGGAAGCCATCAAGCATGTAACCATTCGCACAGTCAGCAGCCGCGACACGGCTGAAGAGCATGTCGATTACGACCTCGTCGGGCACCAGCTTGCCGGCATCCAAGTAGGTCTTTGCGAGCTCACCAAGCGGAGTGTTCTTGGAGATATTCTCCCTGAACAGATCACCTGTAGAGACGTGCGGTAAGCCGAGTTCTACGGCTAATCGCATCGCCTGTGTCCCCTTGCCTGCGCCAGGGGGGCCAAGAATGATGACAACTGAGGTCATCAGCCCTCGTCCTCCTTTTTGGTCCAACCGGGGCCGTCCTCTTTCATTTGCCCCTCGTAATTACGCATCGCCAGCTGAGCTGAGAGCTTGTCAACGAGGTCGAGTGCGACACCCACGACGATGAGGACAGATGTCCCGCCGAGGAAGTACTGCATACTCGGAGGCATCGGGGTCCCCTTCGTGATGAAGGAGGGTGCTACCGCGACGATGGCTAAGAAGCCTGCTCCGACCAGCGTGAGGCGTGTGAGGACATTGCTGAGGTACTCAGCAGTCTTCGAACCCGGGCGAATGCCTGGGATGAAGGAGCCGTGCTCTCGCAAGTTGTCTGCGATCTCTTCGGGCCTAAACATCAGCCTGTTCCAGAAGAAACAGAAGGTGAAAACCATTGTCACGTAGATCGAGACATAGATGAAGCCTGTCTGATCACTGAAGATGCTCGACAAATATTGCCAGTCCATGATCCCAAACAAGATGCCCGGGATAACAAACAAGACTGAGGCGAAGATGATCGGCATAACGCCGGCCATGTTGACCTTTAGAGGTAGGTAGTGACGTTGGCCACCGTAGACGCGTCGACCACGAGTCAGGCGTGCATACTGGACGGGTATCCTTCTTGCGCCTTTGTGCATGAACACTACGACGAAGACCACCAAGCCCCAGATACCTGCGATAAACAGCAAGGTGTTCCAGAAGTCGCCTGTCCCCGAGAGGGTCAGGAAGGACTGAGGCATCGATGCGATGATGCCTGCCATAATGATCAGCGAGGCGCCGTTACCCACACCGTGCTCAGTGATGAGCTCGCCGATCCACATGACAATCATGGCCCCGGCGATGAGTGAGGCGATCACGACCGTTCCGAGCAAGATCGGGCTGTCCAGCATGCCTGGAGAGACCATGCGCGGGTTGTTCATGAACACCCCGGTGTAGACGAAGAACGCCTGGATGAGCGCGATCGGCACAGTCGCAAGTCGCGTCCACTGGTTGATCTTCTTCTGGCCGGATGCGCCCTCTTTAGCGACAGCTTCCATCGCAGGAGAGATCTTCGTCAACATGGAGAAGATGATTGACGCCGAGATGTAGGGCATGATTCCGAGGCCAAAGATGGTCGTTTGACCAAGTTGACCGCCGGAGAATGCACTCATCAAGCCGAACAGAGGGTTCGTGTTAGAGCCCGACAGAAAGTCTGCGCTCATCCCAGGGATCGGCACCTGGAATCCTGTGCGATACGCCAACAGTAGCCAGATCGTCGTGAAGACTTTGGCTCTCGTCTCAGGTATCGAGAAGATGTTTCGGAAGGATACTTCCACGGGGATCAGGCGTCGGTCTCGCCGGCCTCCTCTTCGGTCACTTCGTCAGAAGACTCTTCCACAGCGGCCTCATCAGCGGCCGGTTCTTCAACCAGAGCCTTCTTAGCCTTTTTCTTAGCCTTGGGGGCGTCCTTCTCGGGTGCTCCCTCAGCGTCGACCACCTCTCCTCGTTCACCAAGGATGATGACCTCCCCGCCAGCAGCCGTGATCTTCTCAACGGCGCTCTTGGAGAACTTCTGGGCCTTAACGGTGAGCTTCTTGCTCAGCTCGCCCATCCCCAACACCTTGAGGAGTCGAGTCTCGAGACTGGTAAGACCCCTTGCGAGGATCACGTCCAGATCGATGACCGAACCGTCATCAAAGACCTCGAGGTCGCGAACGTTAACGATGGTGTACTCAGTCCGGAAGCGAGCGTTTGTAAAGCCACGCTTCGGAACGCGCCTGTAGAGGGGCATCTGGCCACCCTCGAAGCCGGGCTTTCTAGAAGAACCAGAGCGTGAGCCTTGACCCTTGTGGCCACGGCCACTTGTCTTGCCGCTTCCGCTACCGATACCGCGACCGATACGCTTGCGCGTTTGGTACTTGGTGCCCTTACTTGTGACTGTTTTGAGATCCATATTCGTTCTCCGCTATTTGCGCTTGAGCTCTACGCCGCGCAATTCAGCTGTCTTCTCGAGGGTCCGCAGTTGAGCCAAAGCATCGAGCGTCGCTTTCACCAAGTTAATGGCGTTGTTCGACCCGTATGACTTAGTGAGGACGTTGGTGACACCTGCCATCTCGCAAACCGCGCGAACGGCAGAGCAGGCAATAATTCCAGTACCAGGTGAGGCTGCGAGCATTCGAATTGTCGAACTGCAGTAGCGACCCGTCACCTCATGGGGGATCGTTCCACCTTCGCAGACCGGAACGACCTGGAGGTGCTTACGGCCATCCTTCGCTGCCTTATCGATCGCCCCGGGGACTTGACGAGCCTTTCCAAATCCAAATCCCACGACGCCTGCGCGGTTGCCCACGACGCTGAGAGCGTTGAAAGAGAATCGCCGCCCGCCTTTCACGGTGGCCGCTGAGCGGTTCACCTTGACGAGGGTCTCCTGGAGGTCGTTGGCGTAAACCTCTGCATCGAGGGTGTCGAGATATGTGATCTTCTTCTTCATGATCTTGTGGTACCGATAGGCCGGTTAGAAATCGAGACCGCCCTCCCGAGCGGCATCACCGAAGGCCTTTACGCGTCCGTGGTATTTGTAAGGCCCACGATCTAAGACGACCTGCTTCACGCCGGCCTCAATCGCACGCTTAGCGATCTCGCCGCCGATAAAGGCAGCTTGCTCGCTCTTCTTCTTGCCAGCCAAGGCAGCGCGGGCTTCCTTGCCTGTGGTCGAGATCGCGCAGAGTGTCTTACCCTGCTCGTCGTCGATGATCTGCGCAGAGAAATGCTTCGAGCTGCGGAATACGCTGAGGCGTACGCGGCTTGAGTGCTTCCGGATCCTGCGCCGGACTGATTGCATGCGCCGCTTTCGCTGCGCGTTCTTTAATTGAATGCCTCTCATGATCAAGTACCGAAGCTCTTGCCAGCTTTACGTCTGACGTATTCGCCGACATAGCGGATGCCTTTGCCTTTGTAGGGCTCCGGCGGACGGGTCTTCCTAATGCGGGCAGCAATATGGCCAACGGCTTGTTTGTCTGCTCCACTGATGTTGATCAAGGTGGGTTTCTCACACTCAATCGTGATGCCTGCAGGCACCTGAATATCTACGGGGTGGCAGAAGCCAATGTTCAAGACAAGCTTCTTGCCTTGCATCTTTGCGTTCCAACCGACGCCCTGAATCTCCAACTTCTTAGAGAAGCCAGTGGTAACCCCGGTGACCATATTCGAGAGCATCGCTCTCGTCATGCCGTGGAAGGCCCGACCGTCTCGCTCTGAACCTGCACCGCTGCGCTCGACAGAGGCGACTCCATCGGCAACGGAGACGCTAACCTCAGGGCGCAAGTCCATCTTGAGCTCTCCCTTGGGGCCTTTCACGGCGACCCCGTCAGACCCCTTAAGGTCGACGCTGACTCCTGCCGGAATGGCTATGGGCTGTAATCCTATTCG
>JAPKBY010000059.1 GCA_028823185.1 Planctomycetota bacterium | reverse complement strand
GCTCCCCTCGATCTAGGCCTTGACCTGGGGTGCCTCTTCCCTGGCACCGCGCCAGATCGCAGCCCCGATCAAGCTGAGCAAGACCACAGCCGCAGCGCTAGAGAGGTGGCTAATCTCAGCGTGATCATGACTAGCGACTAGCCCTGCAGAGAGCTCCCCCATGTCCAATATGGAGTGCGAGAGCAGCACATCGAAGAGCACCCCTAAGGCGAGCGTAGAGACCGCAAGTACGGCCAAGTGAACGGTCGCAGCTTTCACTCCGAGCGTCTTCCGCAAGACAGCGAGGGTCGCGAGATTTGTAGCAGGCCCTGCGAGCAGGAACACGAGAGCGGCGCCGGGAGCCAGTCCTTTTGCGATCAAGGTCGCGGCGATCGGCGTCGATGCCGAAGCGCACACATAGAGCGGAATCCCGATCACGAGCATGACCAGATAAGCCATCGGGCCATCACTGGTCTCGTTCAACCAACCCTCTGGGAGGAGCGCCGCGGCGAAGGCAGCGAGCCCCAAGCCGACCAAGAGGGTCTTGGCGAGATCATCCATCATGTCGATGTATGCGTAGCGGAAGACGCGCTGAAGAAAGCCACCCTCTTGAACGTGGACGTGCTCTTCTGAGACAGAGTCTGCAGCTGGAGCCTCCTCGTCTTTGTGCATGCAGCAGCTGTGGACCTCCTCCTCTACCTCTGGCTCATCCGCCTCCTCTGGAGTGATCGAGACCGCGAAGCCCGTAACGATCGCGGTCGTGATAGAGCTGATGAAGCGCGCGATCGCCATCACAGGACCGAGGAGACCCCAGGTCACGCTGATCGAGTCGACGCCAGTCTCTGGGGTAGAGATCAAAAACGCGCTCGTCGCCCCGCGGCTCGCTCCCTCTTTCCTCAAGGAGGAGGCCACCGGCAAGACAGAGCAAGAGCAGAGCGGCAAGGGAGCGCCGACAAGCGCCGCGCCTACGACGCTCTTGATCCCACCCCCGCCGAGCCAGCGCCCGATGCGTTTCGAGTCAAGGACCTGAGAGAGCACACCAGCGATGAGGAAGCCGCCGAGAAGCCACGGAGACATCTGAGTCAGAACGTGCCAACCCTCCTCAAGGACTTTCATCAGACCGAAAGAGGATGCGTGCTCAGCATGATCGTGCTCGTGCCCGTGCCCGTGATCTCCGCTCATCCCTAAGGCGCCAATCAACAACCCTAAGGCGACAGCGAAGCCGCGCACGACCCTGTTCCCAGCGCCATGAAAGGCCTCGGGGAGGAAGTCGAAGACGACGACATATAGGAATGAGCCTGCAGCGAGGCCTGCGGTGAAGCCCAGCTCGCCTCCGAGACCGACTGAACCGAGCAAGAGACCGAGCGGCGTCGCCAGACTAAAGAGCGTCAGATAACCGACCGTTTTGACGGGTCCCTTCCCCGACAGCTGAAGCAGAGAGCTCAAGGAGAGTCCCTCGGTCGCCTTGTGCCAAGCCATCGGCCACATGATGACCGCGAAGCCACCAGCCTTATCAAAGACAGAGAGCCCGACGCCTGCCGTCAGAGCGTGAACGCTCATACCCAAGAGCGCAGAGAGCCAGACTCTCCCGTGAGGGTCGGTATCTTTTTGAACCAGTCGAGATCGATAGAGCCCCCAAGCCCCCATCAGCGCGAAGCCGAGGATCAATCCGAACACCGCACCCCCGCTGACATGCTCCGTCTCTAAGAACTCCGGCGCCAAGTGAAAGAGAAACGCGCCCAAGACGAGCCCTGCAGAGACCGCAACTAAGAGGTGTAGACCCCCTTCACGAAAGCGTGACGCCAAGAGCGGAATGAGTCCGCCCGCGATGGTCGCGGCGACGAGGAGTGCGATGAGAGTGACCATGCCTATTCCTTAGAATGAATATCCGACCGAAAAAAGCAGGCGGTGATCGGCACGCTCCGATCCTGCTGCGGGCGTGTTGTCCCAGTCGAAGAGCCACTGAAATTGACCGTAGAGATTGTCCGAAAAGTCGCAACGAAGTCGCGAGTCGACCTCGACATAAACATCGCTCGACTCCTCAAAGCTAGGGAAGATCTCACCATTCTGTGAGAGCGTCCAGCGCCCCCAAATATCTCGCTTGAGCGCATATCCAAAGCGACCTGAGACGAAGCTCTCTTCCTCGACTCCAGCGAAGTCTTCATTGATGTGACTCAAACCTGCCTCGACCGAGAGGCTCCAGTCCTCTTCTTCAGCGACCTGATAGCCATATCCGAAGCCAGCTGAATACCTGAGATCGAGCTGGGCCTTGTCGTCCGTCTCGAAGTCAGAGGTCAGGAGGAGGTAAGAGCGCTCATCGAGGAAGAAGTCGACCTTCCCGTTCACACCTGCGCGCCTCTCCAAGACTTGGCGTGGACCGCCCTCAGCCTCGTCGGCGTACTGCCAATCGAATCCGAGCGTATAGCGCCTGTACTCTTGGCGAAGCTCTGCATCAGCCAGCGCGTTTGCGCTGCGACGATCCGTATTACCGCTAGAGAGCGAGAGCCCTGCCCCTAAGGTCCCCTCCCACTCCGATCGCTCCTCTTCGACATCATCTGCCAGCGATGCGCCCTCATTCAACGGCGATTCGGGAGCCTCGGCCCCAGGCCCTCCGAGACAAGAAATGGCGATTAAGAGGGAGATCATAAGAGGTTCGGAGAGATCGCCTCAGGTGAGAGGCTTCGAATCTAGAGGATACAGAGTTCCTCATTCAAAAGCCGCGCGCCCTTCCCCCTAACCTCCCCCGACCTCCCTCGTAGGAGTCCCAGTTGCCAAGCAAGGTGAGATCCCTAGAATCTCCCCCTACTTCTGCTAGAGCACTAGCGATACGCAGCGCCGCATTCCGCCCACTGAGCTAAGCGGAGCTCACAAATCCATCAAGCCATGATCGAGATCCAAAACCTCCAGAAATCATTCGGGGAGTTCCGCGCCGTTGACGGCGTGAGCTTCTCCGTAAAACCAGGTGAAGTGCTGGGCTTCCTCGGCCCGAACGGCGCTGGGAAGTCCACGACCATGCGCATGATCACTGGCTTCTTGACCCCCACGGGTGGAGCCGTGCGGATCGCCGGAGTCGACGTAAACGTAGACCCCATCTCCGCAAAGAAACGCATCGGCTATCTCCCCGAGGGCGCCCCGCTCTATTCGGACATGACCCCGAGGACGCTCCTCGAGTTCATCGCAGAGGCTCGAGAGATCCCCTCTGCAGAGCGCGCGAGTCGCATCGAAAAGATCGCCGCGAAGGTCAACATCACAGGTGTCCTCGACCAACAAATCGAGACCCTCTCCAAGGGCTATAAGCGCAGGGTCGGCCTCGCCCAGGCGATCATCCACGACCCGGAGATCTTGATCCTCGACGAGCCCACCGACGGGCTCGACCCCAACCAGAAGCACGAGGTGCGCCAGCTCATCCAGGAGATGTCCAAGGACAAAGTGATCATCCTCTCTACGCACATCCTCGAGGAGGTGGAGGCCGTCTGCACACGCGCGATCATCATCACCCAAGGGAAGGTCGTCTTCGACGGGACCCCGAGCGAGCTCAAAGGGCGCTCACCCTCTGGACGCCTCGACGATGTCTTCCGTGAGATCACAACCGGCACAGCGCCGGTCACAGCCTGAGGCCAATCATGAAGAGCACAATTACTATCTTGAAGCGCGAACTACGCGCCTACTTCGCGACCCCGGTCGCATACGTCTTCATCGTCATCTTCCTGCTCTTAACGGGAATTCTGACCTTCTACATGGGCGGCTTCTTCGAGCGAGAGCAAGCGGACCTCGCGCCCTTCTTCTTCTTCCATCCCTGGCTCTACCTCATCCTCATCCCGGCGATCTCGATGCGCCTCTGGGCTGAGGAGCGAAAGACCGGGACGATCGAGCTCTTGCTCACCTTGCCCTTCTCAACGGGACAAGCCGTCCTAGGCAAATTCCTGGCCGCCTGGGCCTTCACCGGCATCGCGCTCCTCGCGACGACACCGATCTGGCTCACGGTCAACCTCCTAGGAGACCCTGACAACGGCGTGATTTTCGCCGCCTACATCGGCAGCCTCCTGATGGCGGGCGGCTACCTAGCCATCGGCTCCTGCATCTCAGCCATGACGAACAACCAAGTCATCGCCTTCGTTGTCAGCCTCGTCACCTGCATGCTCTTCATCCTCGCGGGGCTCCCTGCGGTCCTCGACTTCTTTACCGGCTGGGCGCCCCAAGCGGTGATCGACACCGTGAGCTCCTTCAGCTTCATGACGCACTTCAACTCAATCGCCAAGGGAGTCATCGACCTGCGCGACGTGATCTTCTTTGGATCACTGATCGGCTGCTTCCTCCTCGCGAACACGCTCATCCTCGACGCCAAGAAGGGCGAGTAAGGGAACACTATGAATCTCAAACGCAATTTGCTCTTAGGCCTCCTCGTCTGCGCAGGCCTCTTCTTCTCGATCAACCTCGCGAGCGGTGCGCTCTTCAGAAAGGCGCGCCTAGACCTCACAGATAACGGCCTCTTCACCCTCTCTGATGGGACGCGCTCGATCCTTGAAGACATGGAGGAAGAGGTCACGCTCAGCTATTACTTCTCGAAGTCGATGGCGAATGACCTCACGGACCTCCGGGACTACGCGCGCCGCGTCGAAGAGCTGCTCGTCGAATACAAGTCGATCGCTGGCTCCAAGCTCAACATTCAAATCATCGAGCCTGAGCCCTTCAGTGAGGAAGAGGACAACGCCGTCAGCTATGGCATGCAGGGCGTCCCCGTCAACAACGCTGGCGAGCTGCTCTACTTCGGCTTGATCGGGACCAACACCACCGATGGTGAGGAGCTGATCCCTTTCTTCCAGATGAGCCGCGAAGAGTTCCTCGAATACGACCTGACCAAGCTCGTCTATCGCCTCTCGAATCCAGACCGCACGACGGTCGGCCTCTTGACCACGCTTCCCATCAGCGGCGGCCCTGCGAACCCGATGCAGCCCCAGGCCGCACCGCAACCTTGGTTCATCCTCGACACGATCCAGCAGCTGTGCGAGCTCGAGATGATCTCTCCCGCAGCGACTGAGATCTCCGATGAGATCGACGTCTTGCTCGTGGTTCACCCCAAGGAGTTCAGCGATGAGCTCCTCTACGGGATCGACCAGTACGTCCTCGCTGGCGGACACGCGGTCTTCTATCTGGACCCGCACTGCGAGCAAGACATGCCCGCTCAAGACCCCTCCAACCCCATGGCTGCGATGACAGCCAACCGCACCAGCGACCTCGGTCCCCTGCTTGAGGCCTGGGGTGTCGAGTTCCCGAGCGATAAGGTCGTCGGCGACCGCGCTAACGCCCTCCCCGTGATGTTCCAGAACCAGCGGACCGACTACGTCGTCTTCTTGGAGCTCAAGCAGGACGTCTGTGACAGCGAGGACCCGATCACAGCCGACCTCAATCAGGTGCGGCTCGGAATGGCTGGGCACTTCAAGCCTGCTGCGGGCGCGACCACGACTCTGACGCCGATCATCCAGACCAGCGAAGAGGCGATGCTCATTGATCGCATGAACATCTCCTTCGGCGCTGACCCTGGTCGACTCATCCGAGAGTACATCCCCGGCGGTGAAGCCCTGACGATCGCCGCGCGCCTCACTGGAGACGTGAAGAGCGCCTACCCTGGCGGACTCCCCACAGCCGAGGGAGCTGCGCCCGCAGAGCTCTCGACTCACCTCGAAGAGTCCAGCGAGCCCATTCAGGTCGTCCTCGTCGGCGACGCAGATCTCCTCCAAGATCGCTGGTGGGTTCAGATCAGCAACTTCTTTGGCCAACGCATCGCGCAACCCCAAGCGAACAACGGCGACATGCTCGTCAACGCGATCGACAACCTCGCTGGCAGCTCTGACCTCATCAGCCTGCGCAGCCGCGGGTCTTTCCACAGGCCCTTCGGCTACATCGATGAGATCCGCCGCAACGCCGACCAAGAGGCGCGCGATGAAGAGGCCGCTCTACAGGCCGATCTAGAGGCGACAGAGCTGAAGATCCAAGAGCTCCAACAGCAGAAAGGCGGCGGCGTCGACTCAGTCATCCTCTCACCTCAGCAGCGCGCAGAGATCGAGAAATTCCGCGAGCAGCGAGTCGACACTCGCAAGCAACTGCGAGCCGTACGTCACTCTCTGGCCGAGAAGATCGATGCTGTCGGCGCGACCGTTAAGGTCGCTAATGTCTTCGGCGTCCCCGCGCTCATCCTCCTCCTAGGACTGATCTCAATGACGACTAGAGGTCGTAAGAAGAGCTGAACCATGCAGAACAAAACACTTATCAAGCTCGGCCTCATCGCTCTCCTCCTGCTCGGAGTCGGGCTCATGCAACGCGACTCCCAAGGCCCTCAGCAAGCCGGAGTCACCGGTGACCCTGCGCTCTTACCTGGGCTCGCCGACCGTCTGAACGACGTCGCCTCGATCACCATCTCGAGCACTGGAGGCTCTTGGTCCGTCTCCCGCACTGACTCAGTCTGGGGCCTCGACTCAAAGGGTGGCTACCCGGTGAAAATGGAAGAGGTCCGCGAGGCGCTCATCGCGCTCTCAGAGTCTCAGAAGGTCGAGGCCAAGACCAAGCTCGCCTCGAGCTATCCTCGGCTCGGCGTAGAAGGACCTGGCGCCGAGGGCTCGGAGTCAAAGCTCGTCAACCTCGCAGACGCGAACGGCGACGTGATCGCAGCCCTCATCGTCGGCAAGAAACGAGAGAGCACGGGCAAGTCCTCCTTCTATGCGCGAGAGGCTGACAGCGATGCCTCTTGGCTCGCCTCTGGCTCTTTGAACATCTCGGAAGACTCTGACTCTTGGCTCGACAAGAAGATCCTTGAGCTCAAGCGCGAGCGTATCCGCGCTGTCCGAATCCTCCACCCTGATATGGAAGAGATCTTCGTCGCCCGCGACTCAGAGGAAGACGAGAACTACAAAGTCTACGACGTCCCCGAAGGCTCGGAGCTGAAGTACGAGGCGGTCGCCAGCGGCATGGGCTCGGCCCTGCAATACCTGAGCTTCGTCGATGTCCGACCTGCAGAAGGCTTCGAGGTCCCCAACAGGACGCCGACCACGACGCAGTTCTGGACCTTTGACGGCCTGCTCGTCTCGGTCGTCATCTACTCCGTCGCTGAGGTCCCGGAGAACGAGACCTTCTACGCCATCTTCAGCGTCGCCGACGCCTGTGGTGGCCCTGAGCGTCTCAAAGCCACTGGCCCCGAGCCGGCACCTGCTGAAGAGGGCGAGGAGATCACCGCCCGCTCCACAGAGGAGATCTTCGCTGAGGTCGAGGAGCTCAACGCCAAGCTCTCAAGCTGGGTCTATGAGCTCGCCTCCTTCAGCAAGGCCAACCTCACCAAGCGCATGGCTGATCTAACGCAAGCGATCGCAGTCGAAGAAGAGAGCGCTACCCAACCTGACACGAGCGGCTTCCAGCTCCCAGGTGGTCTAAGCATCCCCACGAACGAAGACGGCCGCTAGGCTTCAACGGCTGACCCGCACCACGCGGAAGGTCAAGTTGATGCGCGGCCCGACCGCGCGCTTGGTCTTCGTCAAGCAGTGCTCCCAGTCTCGCTGCGAGGTGCCGCTCATGAGGAGCAAGCTCCCATCGGCGAGGTCTAAGCCGAGGCTCTCGCGAGTCCTCCTCTCTCTCAATCGAAAGCGCCGCGTCGCGCCCAAGCTCATCGACGCGATCGTGGGCTCCGCGCCGAGCTCCTCTTCATCATCGCTATGCCATGAGACCGAATCCGATCCGTCGCGATAGAGGTTCAAGAGCACGCTGTTGAAGCTCACTTGCGCGCTCGATGAGACGAGCTCTCGTATCGCGCTCAGCTCAGGCGTCCACTCCATGGGTTCATGAGGGACGCCCGAATACATATAGCTGGCGCCCGGATCTCCATACCAAGCCGTCAGGCGCGGAGACTTGACCATCCTCCCATGCAGAAAGATCTCCTCTTCCTCCCACGGAACGCCACCTAAGAGGCCAGCCATGAGCTCTGTCGCCGCTGAGGTCCTGAGGAAGCCTGTGGAGTAGCTAAAGCCCGCTGGGAGCGACCGCTCGAAGAACTCTCCCTGCTCGCCCATGCCGTTGATCCTAGGTCCGAGTTGAGCCTGCGTCACCGTTGCTTCCGCTTGAGGTTTCCGTGCTAGACGCCT
>JAPKBY010000579.1 GCA_028823185.1 Planctomycetota bacterium | reverse complement strand
TAGAATCTGGACCAAGCCTGATCCAGCGAGAATCCGCCGGAGAATGCAATCCTTGTAACTTTCTGGTTTTGGAAGCCAGCCCTCCATGTCCCCTAAATCCAAACAATCGCTGGAGAGAAAGAGCAAGCCGACTCGCTCTCTGCTCCTACTGATCGTCTCTGGCCTATTGGCCTGGGGCCCGTGCCTCTTCATGCACGAGTGGTCTGCGGACGATCAAGAGGTGATCTTGCAGAGCCCGGTGATCACAGCTCAGGCTAGCGGGTTGGAAGCATTCAAAAGGGATTACACCTACCACATCGGCGCCTCGGGCCAATGGCGTCCGCTGAGCGCCCTTAGCTTGCGCTTGGAGCACTCGCTCTTCGGCCCCTCATCCAGCAGGCCATGGCATCAGAGCAATGTCATCTTGCACATCCTCTCCATCGCCCTCGCGTGGCTTCTAACGAGGAGCTGGCGGGGTGGAGCCCTCAGCCTTGGACTCCTGATTTACTCTGCGCATCCGATCCTGGCAGACTCAGTCTCTTGGGTCAGCGGGCGCCCATCCATGCTGTGCGTAATGCTGGGCCTGCTAGGCGCCAACATCCACCAGGCGGCCTTAAAGCATAGATCGAGTCCGCTCTTGCAGGGCTGCAGCGCCTTTCTGGCCCTCGCTTTGCCGCTCCTGGCCAAAGAGGACGGTGCCCTCTTTGGCCTATTGCTCCTGGGGCTGGCCTCCAGCACTGGCCGCCGCTCCATTCAAAGCACGGGCATTGGAGCGGCGCTTGCCATCATCAGTTGGCTATGGCTTCGGCACATCAGCCTGGGAGAAATGATGGCGTTTTCAGCCAATCCACTCCTCGGAGATAGCGGGCTATGGGAGCGCGCCTCGGTCGGCATCAGAGCTGCGGCTGAGGCACTGAGGATTGCAGTGTTCCCAGGCTTCTTCCCGCCACGTTATGAGGCTGGGGCGCTCCCATCGCTCGCAGTCTCAGCCCTTGCCTGTTCCGGCTATCTGCTCTTTGCCGCCGTCTGTGTTCGGAAATGGAAGTGGGAGCTATGGCTGTTTGCGGCCCCAGCCTTAGCCTTCACACCATTCATGCAAATCATCCCCGGAGGAGAGATCTTCGCTCCGAGGTTTGCGCACATTCCACTGCTCTTCGCCGTCCCCTTGGCAGACCGCGCGTTGCGCAAGGTCCCCTCTCAGTGGCTAATCATCGGCCTCTTCGCGCTTGGAATCAGCGCCTGGAGGGCCGCATCTCATTATGAGAATGCCCAGACCTACTGGGCCGCGTCTGCCGTCGCGTCCCCTAACTCGCCTTCGATACTAAATGCGCTTGGCCTCGTCCACCAAGACAAGGAGGAGCACGAGCGAGCGCTCTCATTGTTCGAGAAATCACTAAACTTCGACCCCAGCCACAGCCGGTCCTGGAGCAACAAAGCTCGCTCGCATTATGCCCTCGGTGAAGAAGAGCTCGCCGCGACAGCTCTTCGCCAAGCAGTTAAAACAGGACCGTCGAACGCGATCGCCCATGTGAACTGGGGCAAACACCTAGCTAGAGCCAAGAGACATGAAGAAGCCAAGAGCGCGTTCATCCGAGCCACAGAGCTGAGTCCCGGCTTCATACATGCATGGAGAGCACTGGCGGAGACCTGCAAAGAGCTTGGCGAGATCGACGA
>JAPKBY010000578.1 GCA_028823185.1 Planctomycetota bacterium | reverse complement strand
GAAGCTGTCGCGGCCTGCGCTGGATATACAGTTGTTGGAGGCGGAGATTCTGTCGCCGCTATCGGAAAGCTGGGTCTCAAGGATCAGGTCTCTCATGTCTCTACAGGGGGAGGAGCCTCCCTAGAGTTGCTTGAAGGCAAGGAACTGCCTGGAGTCGCCGCCCTAAGCGTTGGGGAAGCGAAATTGGGCTGAGCCCTCGCTACAATCTAGGCCCTCAAGGACCGCAATATAGGATCTAGCTCCATGACTGACCGACGAGTACTCATCTCTCCCTCTCTTCTCTCTTGTGATTTTGCGCGCATCGCAGAAGGCGTTGAGATGATCGAGGCGGCAGGTGCCGATTGGCTCCATGTTGATGTCATGGACGGGCACTTTGTGCCAAACCTCACGATCGGCCCTCCCGTTGTTAAGGCCATCTCTAAGGTCGCGAAGGCGCCGCTTGATGTCCATCTCATGATCTCGGATCCGGCTCAATACGCCGAAGCCTTCGTGAAGGCCGGCGCCTATGTGTTGACCTTCCATTGGGAGGTGGCCCCTTCAGTTGAAGAGTCTCGCGCTGTGATCGCCGCCTTCCGCGCCGCTGGTGTTCAGAAGGTCGGCATTTCAGTTAATCCTGACACGCCGGTCGAGCCCCTCGTCGAGCTCTTTGATGAGGTGGATCTCATTCTAGTGATGAGCGTCTTCCCCGGCTTTGGCGGGCAGAAGTTTATGGGAGAGGTCTCGTCGAAGGTCCGATGGCTCCGTGATCAAGGTTATCAGGGGTGGATCGAAATGGATGGTGGCATCAACGGCGAGACCATCTCTGAATGCGCCGAGGCTGGTGCAGATGTATTTGTCGCGGGATCTGCAATCTTTGGCTCCGACGACATCCCTGCGACCATCTCTGAATTCAGAGCGACCGCGCTGGAACGAATGCATGTCGGGTGAGGACACGAGGAATCCAGCAGTGAGTACAGACCCCAAGCAATCAACCGGCAAGGGCGACGCAGCGAGCGAGCGTCCGACTGAGCCGGCGCCCAGGCGCTCTCGCCTTCGATGGAAGAAGAAGGACATGCCTGGTGGGCTCTGGGTTAAGTGCGATGCTTGCAGCGCGACCATCTACCGGAAGGACCTAGAGGACAACGACCTCGTGTGTCCGACGTGCAGCTTTCACTTCACCGTGACTGCCGACGAACGCTTGAAGATGGTCGCTGACGAGGGGACCTTTGAGGAGCGCTTCGCCGGAATTGAGGCTATGGATCGCCTCGGGTTCGAGAACGAAGGCTCCTACGCAGACAAGATCAAGCGGACCGTTGAGAAGACGGGTCACTCAGAGGCCCTCATCTGCGGCCTCGCTGAAATCCTCACTCGGCCTGTCGTGCTCTGTGTCCTGGACTTCAAATTCCTTGGTGGGTCTATGGGTGAGGTGGTGGGAGAGAAGTTTGCCCTCTCTTGTGAATTGGCCGCATCTACTGGGAGACCTTTGCTCGTCTTCACGAGCTCTGGCGGAGCGAGAATGCACGAGGGCGTGCTGAGCCTCATGCAAATGGCGAAGACTTGCTCTGCCTTGGCAGAGCTGAGTGAGGCAGGCGGTTTCTCCATCTGTGTGATGGCCAATCCGACGACTGGCGGCGTCACCGCATCATTTGCCATGGTCACAGATCTAGTGCTTGC
>JAPKBY010000577.1 GCA_028823185.1 Planctomycetota bacterium | reverse complement strand
GGCGACAGACCTGCGCGCTATCTAGCGCGTGAGTTCTTCCGATGGTGATTCTTGATGCTCACTTCCTCACTTAAGTCACTCCCGTCGGCTGCGGCGCTCTGCCTCTGCCTCTCATCTTGTGAGGCACTGGAGTCGAGCGTCGGAAGTTTTGATGGAGCTTGGATGAATGACTCTGGACCAGGCTCAGGGCCGACGGTCCTCGTCTTCGCTGGCGGCAGACCGGGACAAGAGATGCCGCGCCTCGCTGTGAAGCAGGTCGCTGCTTGGGAGCCTGTCGTCGGTCGCTTGGTCGCGGTGTCGTTTAGCGGTGAAGAGCTGCCTGAGAGCTTTGCTCGCTATATCACTCAGCTCGATCCGGATTGGGTGTTGGAGTTGAGGCAGGACTTCTATCACGCGCGCGCTGGGTTAGAGACTTTGGGGGGCACGGTCATTCATCAGGGGGGCACCGCTCATGCAGAGCTCGCGGCTCGGATGAGCGAAGCCGTGAACGCCACGGTCTCTGAGGAAGCTGATAAATTCCATGCGCGGCATTTAGATGGAGCGCTCCGTGTTCATGGTCGAGCTGGATTGGCGTTGGTCACGAGCGCGAGGAAGAATACGACGCCAACAATGGACCACAGGCCGGCCAAGCTCGTCCGTCAGCAGCGGCTCATGCTTCACGCTTTCCTGGGGGAGCTCGGGATGCTCCGAGAGGGGGCGAGTCCTGATCAGGGGCTGACCAGAGCGACTCAGGGGGCGCTGCGCTTCGCGGTCTACGACGGCGAAGGAGCTGGCCGCCCGATGCCTTTCATCGTCGACATTCAAGAGGGCATTCAGGGCGCTGTAGGTTATCCGTTGAGCCCGGAGGAGATGGCTGCAGGAGCGCTCGGGAGCTTTGATGTCGTGCTCTTTCCAGGCGGGATGGCTTCGCATCAGTTCGACGCGCTCGGAGCCGAGGGGCGTGAAGCCGTGGTGAGCTTTGTGCGCAACGGAGGCGGCTATGTCGGGATCTGTGCAGGCGCATACATGGCTGCGAGCGCCCCATATCAGTGGGGCCTCAGCCTCCTAGACGCTGGCATCATCGATCACGATCACTGGGCGCGTGGGATAGGACCTGTAGAGGTCGAGCTGAGCCCACTGGGCTTGGAGCTCTTCGGTGATTTCCACGGAAGGCAGATCTTGCACTATGGGCAAGGCCCCATCGTGGCGCCGGCTCTGCGTCCGGAGGTCCCGGATTATGAGGTGCTCGCTTGGTATCGATCAGGCATCGGCGAGAACGGAGCTGACCCAGAAGTCATGGTGGGCACTCCCGCGATCATCCGTGGGTCCTTTGGGAAGGGACGAGTTTTGGCGAGCAGCGGGCACGCTGAATGGAGCAGCGGGCTGGAGTCTTTTCTGCTGAGATACTTTGAGTGGGCCGGTGGGCGTCGGGACTGAGCCGCTCCCTTCTAGTACGATCTGCTCATGGTGGAGAGCGCAAAAGAGGTCGAGGCATACCTCGGAGAACTCACGGAGGAGAGACGAGATGTTCTAGAGGCTGTCTTCGCTGTGATCGCGAAGAACATCGACTCTAAGTTTGAGTTTGGGATGCAGTACGGGATGCCTGCTTGGTTTTTGCCGCACTCTGAGTATCCGAGCGGCTACCACTGTGACCCCAAGCAGCCGCTACCCTTC
>JAPKBY010000058.1 GCA_028823185.1 Planctomycetota bacterium | reverse complement strand
CTTGAGGCGCTCGATGGCAAATACATCACAGCCGAAGACATGAACATCGGCATCCCCGACCTCGAGATCGTCCGTGAGGAGACGAGGTGGGTGACAGGGCTCTCTGTTGAGAAGGGGAGCTCTGGAAACCCCAGCCCCTACACCGCTATCGGCTGCCTGATCGGGCTCCGCGCCGTGGTCGAAGAGTATGGAGCGGACTCACTTAAAGATCAGCATGTGCTCATCCAAGGCGTCGGCGCCGTGGGTGGTCGCTTGGCGATCCTCCTCAAGGAGGCTGGTGCACGCGTCACCATCTGCGACATCAACGAGGCTCGCGTCGCTGAGCTCTGCGAAGAGCACGGCTTCGAGTCAGTGGCAGAGCTCGAGCACCTAGCTGTAGAGTGCGATATCTACAGCCCCTGCGCGCGAGGCGCAGGAATCAACGATGAGACCATCCCGCTCTTGCGCTGTAAGGCGGTCGCGGGCTGCGCTAACAATCAACTTCTAGAGCCAGGAAACGCCGTCGATCTCATGAACCGCGGGATCGTCTATGCGCCTGACTATGTGATAAACGCTGGCGGCATCATCAATGTCGGCGTTGAGATGACACCAGAGGGCTATAACGAGGCGGTCGCGCTCGAGTGGATCGAGCGCATCTATGGCAACCTCAAGCGAGTGTTTGAGATCTCACGAGTCGAAGGAATACCGACGAGCAAGGCAGCTCTTCAGCTTGCTCAGGCCCGCATCGATCAAGCCCGCAGCTAAGCGAGCGCTGCGAGCAGAGGAATAAGAAAGAGGCCCCCGACTCAGATGAGTCGAGGGCCTCTTTTCTTGGTGCAGCCCGAGCGAGCTGACGACCTAGTGCTTACTCCTTTCGGAGGAAGGCGACGAGATCGGTCTCGAGCTCGTCTAGTCCGTACTCTTGATCGACCAAGCAGCGGTAGATCAGTCGCGAGAGCGGCTCGGGTGTGTTGGGGTTTAGATCCTTAGGCGGGGTGTAGCTGAGGAAGTAGGAGAGCGAGAGGCGCTCGACCTCTCCTCCTTGCTCGCATCCAGCGAACTTCCACGGCACCTCATCGAAGGGCAGGACGCCCGTGAGGATCTCGTAGAGCATGACCCCGATTCCCATCACATCGGCCCGGCTGTCACGAAGGAGCATCGGGTTGTAGTGGGGGGTCGAGGTCACGATGCCGCGCTCATCAGCGCGCAGAGCGGGGTCGATCATGACGACCGAACCAGACGGCTTTATGATGATGTTCTCAGGCTTGAGGTCGCCGTGGTACTCGAGCTGGTTGTTCTTCTTCAGGCGCTTCAGCGAGCGGACCATCGTCAAGAACCAGTTCAAGCGGATGCCTTCGAGGGCGCGGACCTTCTCACGCAGCGTCTTGCCACGTGCGTACTCCATGACGACGACCGGGCGTCCATCGTGCTCGAAGGTCTCGATGACCTTGATGAGGTTTTGATTCTTCGCGTTGGCGAGGACCGCGCTCTCCGAACGGAGCATGTCGTCGATCTCGTGCACATCGAGGAAGTCGATTCGCACGCCGTCCTTACGGAAGAAGATGGCCTCGGCAGGAGTCTCGTCAGGGCTGATGCCTTCGGGGCGACGCTTGTTCGTCACTTCAAGGAAGCGAGTCACATAGCGGCCGCCGCCAGCGACGTCACCGATCTTGAGCGCGACCTTGCGGCCTTGGGCGTCCTCAGCGAGGTATACGAGGGCGAAGCCACCGCGAGCGATGAACTCTGTAATGCAATAGGCGCCGATGCGCTTGCCAACTTCGAGGCGAATCATGAGGTGAATCTGTGTGTGGGGTAGAGGCGGGATCTCCTCTTCACCCCTTACTTCGGGTTTGTAGAGGTCTGGAATTAAGAGCCTTCCGTGTCCCTGGACTGACGAATCCGGCCTCTGGGTCTGAGGGGGGTGAGAAGCGGGGCAGATTTTTGCAGTTGATCCCGCAGGAGGGACTCCGGTTCAGAGCTCCGGATCGTCCCCGAGGGCGCTTTTAGTGCAAGGAGAGGCCCTGGGGGCCGCTTTGGCGCCATTTCTCAGCCGCGAGGGCTGGAGTGTCGAGAACGAATCTCATGCGGGATAGCCTGGGCGCATGGATTCTCGTTTGAGAGAGAATTCACTCTCTCGGCATCAGGGCCCCACCCGGGGGCGTCCTTATTGGCCTCAGCAGCGGCCTCGCTTGAACCAAATCAAGAGCGAGAGGGCGATAGCGCTGAGGAGGATATAGAGGAAGGGATGCATGAGAGAGCGGGTACACCCTACTCAATCGCAGCCGTCAGCGTAGAATTCCGCCCATGGTCAAGATCCCTGATGAACACGCGCTCGATTGTTGGCGAAAGGCAGGCCGTATCGCGTCTGAGTGTCGCGAGTGGGCTCGGACGGCTATTCAGCCCGGCGTCAAAGTCCGAGAGATCCTCGAGACGATCGAGGAGATGATCTACGAGCGCGGAGCAGCTCCTGGCTTCCCTGCGCAATCGAGTCGAAACCATGTGGCCGCGCACTACTGCTCAGCGCCTGGGGATGACCTTAAGTATGAAGAGGGTGACTGCGTCAAGGTGGACATGGGTGTTCACATCGACGGATACATCGCTGACACAGCGTGCAGCGTAGATCTCTCTGAGGATGGGCGTTGGACGCCGCTCGTGACAGCCTCAGCCGACGCGCTCAAGGCAGCCATCGCGACCATCGCTGATGGCGTGCCTGTAGGGGAGATCGGACGCGTCATCGAGAAGACCATCATGGCGGCTGGCTACGAGCCAGTGCGGAACTTGACCGGCCACGGGCTCGCTCAATGGAAGGTGCACACCGCACCTCAAATCCCGAACTTCGGTGAGGGTGGTGGCGGTCGCTTGAGAACAGGGATGGTCTTCGCCATCGAGCCCTTCGCGTGTACAGGGCGAGGGATGATCAAAGAGGCAGGTAAATCAGAGGTGTTCATGATGGTCCGACCGCCGCGTAAAGCGAAAGGGCTCGACCGTGATGTCCTGCGTGCGATAGAGAGTTGGAAGGGTCTGCCGATCGCTCGGCGCTACTTCACTGAGCTTGATCAAGAAGCCCTAGAGGACACCTTCGCCCGCTTAGCTCGTCAGGGATCTTTGATGCGCTATCCGCCGCTCGTAGAGCGGGAGGGGGTGATGGTTTCTCAGACTGAGCACTCCATGTACCTCGGTCCCGACGGTGTAGAGGTCCTCACCGCCTGAGTCCTTTGAGGATCGCGCTCATCACCACCCCTCTCGGTGCCCGCTCTGGCATCGGAGACTTCACGCGCCAACTGCTGCCTTATCTGAGGGAGCGCGCTGAGGTTGAGATCTTTGTTGAGGACAGATGCTTCGTTCCAGGAGAGGGGAGCAAGCCGGCCTCATCGATACAGCCACGTGACTACGATCAGATCCTCTATCAGATAGGGAACGAGCAGGCGCACGCCTTCATGAGGCCGATGTTGAGCGCATTGGGTGGCACGGTCTTGCTTCATGATTGGGTGCTCTTCGATCAAGCCGTCGCCGGGCGACCAGAGCTCGCTAAGGGAGGATTGCGCGGGCTCATCGCTGCTGTTGAAGAGGGCGGGATTCGAGCGGCGAAGATTTGGAAGAGCGCACGGAAGCGTAGAGCGCCGCTCTTAGATGAGCCCGTTGAAGGGGCGAGCCCGCTCGCGTTTGGATGGCATGAGCTAGAAGAGCACGGCATCTGGTCCTCTCGGAGCGCAGGCCTGCATCTTGTCAGGAGAGATGCGCAAGCGATGAAGCTCTCTCTCTTCATCCCTGAAGGACGGAAGCTAGAGCTTCGAGAGGGTGAGGATGTGTTGAGAGAGATCTCGGCTAAACGCGATGAGCGCATAGAGCTAGAGCTCCCGATGTCTGGAGCGCTCACACTTCAGATCAAGGTCTCTGGTAAAGCATTGACCGAATCACAGCGCGGAAACGCTGACCCGCGAGAGCTAGGAGTCTTTCTGTCAGAGATCAGCTTCCAACGAGCTGGCGAGTGGACCGCAGAGCCGCTGCACTCCTCTCAATTGATCACGGAGGATGGCCAGGGGCTCTCTGCTTCTCGGTTCGCGTTGCCGTTCAATCGAGGGGTCGTGCGGCGAGCAGACGGCTTCATCGTTCATTCAGAGTGGATGCGTGACGAGATCGTTCGAGATCGAAATGCGCCTACACCGGTCTTGATCGTGCCGCATGGGATCGAGCGTCGTTGGGATGACTTTGATCGTGTCGCAGCTCGGGCAGAGCTCCCTCTGGCGTGGCGAGATGATTTCATCGTCGCGAGCCTTGGGACACTACAAACACACAAGCGCGTCGCGGCGCTCCTCGATGGAGCTGCGCGAGCGCGCGAGCGAGGCGTGAAGGTGCGCGTCCTCTTGATCGGCGAGGAGCGCCCTCGTGAGCTCGACCTCTCAAGTGAGATCAGACGCTTGGACATGATCGACAGCGTGGAGGTCACCGGTTGGGTTGAGGAGCCTCGAGCTCACGCGCTCCTCTCCGCCGCAGATGTCTGTGTGAACCTTCGGGGGCCTACTACGGGTGGCGCGTCAGGCGGGGCGAGCCAAGCCCTCGGATTGGGTCGCGGCGTGATCGTCTCAGACCTGCCAGAGCTGGCTGAGCTTCCGAGCGATGCGACTCTAAGAGTCCCGGTCGGTGAAGGAGAGGCAGAGGCGCTGTGCGAACACTTCGTCTCACTCTCAAGTGATCCCGCGCTGCTCAAGCAGATGGAGAGCGCAGCGCGAAACTATGTTGAGGAGCGCGCGCATTGGAGTCATGTCGCTGAGACTTGTGTGGAAGCGCTCAAGCAATTCCCGACACCGCGAGCCTCGAGGCGGGGAATCATTCAGAACGCGATCAGGCAGCGCACCGCGCAACGAGAAGAGGCTCAGTGAAGCTCTTGCTCTAAGAGCTCTCCCGCGAGCGAGTAGTAACTTCTGAAGGCACTCTCTCCTTTGGCAGCGCAGATTAGATGACTCCAGCCTGCTTGTGCACCCGTCAGATCTCGCGCTGAAGGCTCAGCGCTGGTCTTCGGGTGACTGTGCCAGACACCGAGCACTGCTAGGCCCTCCTCTCTAGCCGCGAGCTCTGCGCGATGCCAAGCGCTGGGCTCCAGCTCAAAGGCGCCCTCTCCAGAGGCGAGGTTCTCAATCGGCGCAATCCTTATGACGACATGTTCAGAGCTCGTCATCGTTCCGATGAGCAGCCCGCAGGCTTCAAGCGGGCGAGCCGTCTCCATCCAGCGCTGACACTCTGAGCGAAGGGCTTCGGAGAGGTGGAGGTCAGGGACTTCAGCTCTAGCTGAGGGCTCTCTACTCAACAAAGGAGGGTGGGCACGAGTCAGGAGCTCTCGCTCTCTTCGTTGAGGCGCTTGAGCTCGTGCAGCTGTACTAAGGCCTCCATCGGTGTGAGGTTGTCAGGGTCCAATGACTTAAGCGCGTCCTGCAAGGCAGACGGGGCTTCGGGGGTGAAGAGGCCGAGCTGCTGAGAGTTTGATGGCCGGCGAAGTGTCGTCGGGGAGCTCCCGTCCGCTTCAGCCTCGAGCTCATTCAAGATCTCCTGGGCGCGGTTGAGCAGCTCCTTCGGGACGCCGGCTAGGCGGGCGACATGGATCCCGTAGGAGCGATCAGTCCCTCCTTCGATGATCTTGTGAAGGAAGACGATCTCTTCGGCGCGCTCACGAACGGCGACGTTCAGGTTCGTGACGCCAGCGAGTGTTTCAGAGAGGTCAGTCAGTTGATGGTAGTGGGTGGCGAAGAGGGTTCGCGAGGTGGTGTTCTCATGCAAGTGTTCGACGATGGCCCATGCGAGGGCGAGCCCGTCGAAAGTGCTCGTTCCGCGGCCCACCTCATCGAGGATGACTAGCGATCGATCGCTGGCGTTGTTCAGGATGTTGGCGATCTCGACCATCTCGACCATGAAGGTGGAGGCGCCCTTGCCTATGTCATCGGCCGATCCGATGCGCGTGAAGATCCGGTCAACGACGCCGATGTGGGCCTGTGTGGCCGGGACAAAAGAGCCAATTTGGGCCAGCAGAACGATCAGCGCTGTCTGCCTGATCCATGTTGATTTACCGGCCATGTTGGGTCCGGTGAGGATCGAGATGAGTCGAGCCTCGCGATCCATGCGCGTGTCATTGGGGACAAAGCTCGCCCCGTTCAAGCTGAGTTCGAGCACAGGGTGCCTGCCTTCTGAGATGTCGATGATGTCGGAGTCATCGATCACGGGGCGGGTGTAGCGTTCGTCGGCTGCGAGTTGAGCGAGACCACATAGCGCGTCGGTGGTCGCGACGGCGCGCGCTGTCTTAAGGATGCGGCGTAGGTCGGCTGAGACCTCGTCACGGAGCGCACAGAAGAGGTCGTACTCTAGATCTTTTGATCGGTCCTCAGAGTTGATGACTTTGGTCTCAAACTCTTTCAGCTCAGGTGTGATGTAGCGTTCAGCTGTCTTGATGGTTTGTTTGCGCGTCCAGTTGTCCGGTACCCGCTCGACCTGTCCCCGAGGCACCTCAAGGAAGTAACCGAAGACGCTGTTGTAGCTGATCTTCAAATTGGTGATCCCAGTGCGCTCTGCCTCTGCAGCTTGGAACTTCACCATCCAACTCTTTCCATCGCGCGCGATTGAGCGCAGCTCATCGAGCTCTTCATTCACTCCTTCACGAATGAGGCCTCCCTCTTTGATCGTGGGTGGGAGCTCATCTGCGAGCGTGCTGTGGATGCGAGCGGTGAGATCTTCGAGGGGATCTAGCTCTTCAGCGAGGACTCGCAAGGTCGCTGACTCGCATTTCTTGAGGCTCTCTTCGAGTGGAGCGACGGGGATTAAAGATGAGGCGAGCGCGAAGAGGTCACGCCCGTTCGCCCTCGCAGTCGAGATCTTTGCCGCGAGTCGCTCTAGGTCATAGATTTCAGAGAGCTCAGCGCGGGTTTGGTCGCGGAGGCTGTGGTCGGTGTGAAATTCAGCGACCCCTGCTTGGCGCGAGCAGATCGCTTCGACCTCGCGCAGGGGGGCGAGCAGCCACTCACGGATCATGCGGCCCCCCATCGGGGTCTGCGTGCGGTCGATGGTGGCCAAGAGGGCGCCCTCTTTCTGGCCATCGCGTTGTGTGACGACGAGCTCGAGAGTGGAACGGGTGGCGCGATCTAACACGAGGTGTTGGCTCGTCTCGACGACCTCGAGCGTGTGGATGTGGGAGCAAGCGTTGCGCTGTGTCTCTTCGAGGTATTCGACGAGGCAGCCTGCTGCAGGGATGACCGGCGAGTCAGCCTCGACACCGAAGCCTTCGAGGGTCTTCACTCCGAAGTGTTCTGTGAGCTTTCGAGATGTCGTGTCCCGATCAAAGCGCCATGGATCGCGCACCGTGACGCGCTGGCCTAACTCGGCTTGAAGCTCTGCGTGTAGCTCGGGGTGTCGCTCTACAAAGTCATCCGACCAGAGGACCTCTGCGGGGCTTACGCGCCCAAGCTCATCGGACAGCCTCGCGATGGCGACCTCGGAGACTCGGAAGCGTCCAGTGGAGAGATCCACCCATGCGATGCCTGCTGCGACGCCAGAGGAGAACAGCGCAGCGAGGAAGTTGTTCTCTCGAGCATCGAGGACGGCCTCTTCGGTGATTGTGCCAGGAGTCACTACGCGAACGATTCCACGATCGACGATGCCCTTGGTCTTCTTGGGATCCGTGAGCTGTTCGCAGATGGCGACCTTGTATCCCTTCTGCACCAGGCGCAGGAGGTAGCCCTCCGCAGCTTTGACTGGGACCCCTGCCATCGCGATCGCGTCGGCTCCCTTTGAGCGCGCGGTGAGCGTGATCCCTAGCTCTCGCGCTGCGATCTTCGCGTCCTCGTGAAAGAGCTCATAGAAGTCGCCCATGCGGAAGAAGAGCAAGGCATCAGGTTGCTCTTTCTTTGAGCGCCAAAATTGCTCCATCATCGGCGTGTCTTTGCCGACGCTTCGTTTCGCAGGCTGCTTTGAGCCTGCGACGATGGTTGTGCTTCTGGCCATTCTTGTGGGGTCTCTCGGACTTGGGTAGGGGGCTTGCCTGACAGCCTCCAGCGCCAACATTCTACGCGGGTATCCCGAGCCTCACCATCTCACGCTGGGAGACGCTATCCTTTGATACTCATGATTCGCATCCAAACAGCACTCCTCCTCTTATTGGCGGCCTGCGCCG
>JAPKBY010000576.1 GCA_028823185.1 Planctomycetota bacterium | reverse complement strand
TCGTCACGACAGGCGAATACGCAGAGTTCGACCTCAGCTTTGAGTGGAAGGTCGCGAGCGGAGCTAACAGCGGCGTGAAGATCTGGATCGATGAAGAGAAGGGCCAGCTCGGGCCTGAATTCCAAGTGCTCGACGACATCAAGCACAGCAATGGCCTCCTAGAAAAGACCACAGCTGGCTCTCTCTACGATGTCCTGGCACCTAAGGCTTCAAAAAAGCTCGCTCCGATTGGCTCCTTCAACAGCTCTCGCATCCACTTCCGCGGGAGCGTCCTAGAGCACTATCTGAACGGCGCGCTCGTCCTCCGAGTGGACCTCGACTCGCCGGCTTGGGAGAGCGCGCGCGAAAAGAGCAAGTTCAGAAACTCGTCCGTCTTCGGCATCCAGCGGAAGGGCCACATCCTCTTGCAGGACCACGGTGACGAGGTCTGGTTCCGTTCCATCAAGCTGCGAGCCTACGAGGACTGAGGCTCACGCATGCCGAATACAGCCCTCTGGTGCTTGCGGCTCTCCGTCGCTCTGCAATGCTTCGCTGCTGCTCGCATCGCGTGGGTCGCTGGCAGCGCGGTCAATGGCTGGCTCTTCATGAGAGCTGGCCTTCCAGAGGGCGTCGGCAGCGTCACCGATCAGATCGCCGCGATCATCCTCTTGCTCGTCTCCGCTTCTGCGCTGTTCAGGCCTGAGCGGATCCTCTTTCTCCTCGGCGCAGCCTGGATGCTCGCCATCGCGCTCGCGACTTTCTTCAACCCAGGGACTACGAGCGACTCTCTCGCTCTCTGCTCTCACGCTGTGCGCATCGCAGCGCCCCTCTGCCTGGCGATCGCCTTACCCAATCATCAAGCCAAGCTCTTCGGGACGATCACCCCCTCCCCAACAGCGCTCTGGATCTTGCTCGTCGGAACCGCCGCGACCTTCACCGCACATGGCGTCGAAGCCCTCCAGCACTATGGGCGATTCGTTGACCTCCTGATCGGGAGCGGGCAGCTGCTCGGCCTGACCCTCTCTCAATCAAGCGCCGAAAGCATCCTCACAGGCATCGGTCTCCATGATCTCCTGCTAGTCATCCTCCTCTTCTCCCGTCGCTGGCGAGGGATCGCCGGCTGGATGGCCATTTGGGGCTTCGCCACGGCGCTCTCACGGATGACTACCATGGGTGGAGACTCTTGGCATCAGACCGCCGTCCGTGTGGCAAATGGAGGCGCCCCCCTTACGATCTTCCTCGCCTGGTCGCAGCTGCGTCCCTCTACCTCTCAATCTCGTCGACCATGATCACTGCCGCACTGCTGCTCCTCTTCATCGCTCAACCCGTCGAGGACCCCTGGACCACACTCGAAGGGACGACTCCTGCCCAATGGCGCCTGGTCTGGACAGACCGACCCTCACAAGAGTTGACCATCTCTTGGAGCACCTTCGAAGCTGGAGAAGAGCACGCTGTCCTCTACGACACCGTCTCGCGCGTGGGCGAAAAAGAGAGCTATGCAGCGAGAGCACCTGCGCACCGCAGCGGCCAATACACCCTCGACGAGACCGAGGTCGGGAAGATCACCAGCGCCCACTATCATCACGCACGAATCACAGGACTAGAGCCCTCCACCACCTACTGGTTCCAAATTCAGAGCGATGGCGAGCGATCAAGGGAGCTGCACTTTCAGACCGGTCCGGAC
>JAPKBY010000575.1 GCA_028823185.1 Planctomycetota bacterium | reverse complement strand
GCTTAAGCGACGTGATCCCGTCAGGTCGCAAATAGCAGCAGGCCATGATGAAGCCGGTGAGCTCGTCACATGCGACCAGCGCCCGATCCATGCTCGTCTCATAGGCGACGCCCCACTGGGTGTAGTGCGCGGAGATCGAATGGGCGAGCTCTTCTTCGCTTCGTTCGCGTAGCCAGGAGACGATCTTGTTCGGATGGTCTTCGGGCCACTTCTCATAGTCCGCGTCGTGGAGCATGCCGGCGATTCCCCAGGCCTCCACGGCTTCTTCTCCAGGCCCATAGGCGAGCGCAGCGGCCCGCATCGAGACTTCAACTGCGCGCGCATGGCGCCTCAAGCTGTCAGTCTCGGTCCATGTGGTGAGTTGCTGCCAGGCTTCTTCGCGGGTGAGGGTGCTCATGCGGTGAGGATACGAGAAAAAGCGGAGTGCGTTCGGTTGGCCGTAACTCTTATCGAGATGAGAGTCTGCATGATCCAGAGATCTACTCGAGGCGTGTTGCCCTCGCGTTAGCGTCGCCTTCGCTGGCCGCCACTGTCATCTGGTGCTGGCCTCTCGGGGGGGGGCAGGATGGCTTCATAGATGACGCGCATGTCAGGGCGCTCGGCGCGGAGTTTTTGTACTCCAGCTGCCGTGCACTTGGATTGCCAAAGGTAGACGGTCTCTAGCTTGTTCAGGCTGGCGATGATGCTCAGAGCTGAATCGTCTACCTCGCTAGAGAAGAGGTTGAGTGAACGCAGGTTAGAGGCGCCAATCAGGTGCTGAATGGCTTCGCTAGTGATGTTTGTTTGTCTAAGGTCGAGCTTCATGAGCCGCGACATCTTCGCTGTGACAGCGAGTGATGCGTTCGTGATGCGAGTACGTCCGAGATCTAGGGTCGCGATGTTCTCCGCGATGGGGGCTAGGCTGAGGAGATCTCTTGTGCCGGTGCGTCCTTGGTGTGATGTGAAGCTGACTGAGAGGAGTGGGCTCGAAGGAAAGACAGGCGAAATTGTGCCACGCGCACCAGCGGCCAAGATGCGAGCGCTCTCAGTGATAGGGGTCACTCCTTCACCGAGCTTAAGCAGCCGTTGAATGATTGTTGGCAGCTTGCCTGTTGGCGGCTTAGGTGTGGGGACGTTCACTTCATTAGGTCCAGGTGCACCCGTCCAGTCTCCAAAGTGCGCTCCCTCTGTAACCCAGCGACGCAGTGTGTTGACCTCATTGTTTGAGAGCTTGTCCCCTTTGGGAGGCATGCGGTCAGGGTCATCTGCTTCGAGGCCGATCAGATTGATGAGGGTGCTCTCAAGAGGAGAACCTGGAACGATGACAGGGCCGAACTTGTTGCCTTCTAGGATCCAGTACTTGCCGTCGAGTCGCAGCCCGCCTTTGGGACGCTTTCCGGAGTTCTTCGCGGGGTCTTGATGACACTCGACACAGCGAGATTGGAGGATCGGCAGCACCTCTTGGCGAAAGTCGACAGAGACTGAGTCAAGGGATACAGGCAGCGCAATCAGCGCTTGTAGGAGCATACTCATAGAAACTTCAAGCAAAGATCGATTTCACAGGGACGCCCTTGTGCGCGACCTTGAACGGGCGTCCAGAGGGTGAGTACATTTCGTAGTCAGTCGGCAGACCGAGTGAGTAAGCGATGGTGGCATTGAAGTCGCCGACAGTGACCTTGTCTTCGA
>JAPKBY010000057.1 GCA_028823185.1 Planctomycetota bacterium | reverse complement strand
GGCAATTACGGCCTCTAGGATCGGCGCCTCGCTCGGCACCGTTTCGGGCTCAGGAGCGATCTCTGCGCTTTCGCTCTCTTCTACTTGTACTTGGGGATTTGCATCAGCTACCTCAACGGCGCCTTCAGGAGCTACCTCAGGAGCGGTTTCAACAGCTACCTCAGCAGCGCCTTCGACCGTCGATGCTGGCTCAGACGCTTGTTCAATCTCGGCTTCCGGCTCTGGAGCAGGAGTCGGGACCACCGCCGCCACAGTGGGTTTCTTCTTCTTCTTTTTACGGACGATCAATCCGCCTAGCTCGTCGTCGCTAGGGTCAGGAGTCTCCACGGCCGCCGCAGCAGATCCGGAGAAGATTCCGTGAGCTTCGAGGATGCCTTGGACTTGCATGACCTCGAAATCATCGAGGGCTGTCATATGGCTCTTTACCTGGCTGAAACCCAGGCGTTTAAGCTTGGCAGCCATGTCTTTGCCGGACATCTCATAGTCCTTGGCGAGCTCGTGAATTCGTTTCTTGCTCAAAGTTGGCAAGTCTCCAGGGTAAGTGGTCAGCCTTCCGTCGTGGCTTCTGCGGCGTCGGCGGGCGTCTCTAAATCATTGTCCGACGGCTCGGATCCTTCAGAGTCAGGGCTCGGTGAGTCCTGAGTTTCGTTTTCAATGAGGGGCTCGTTTGAGGCCTCCTCTTCGACAGCAGCGGGGGCGCTCATGCTGTCACTTGTGTCTGTCTCTGCGGCTTCATTTTGGATGGCGCCGTCTCCTTCGAGTTCGCCTTCAGTTCCGTCTCCGCCATCAAACTCAGAGCGGGTCTTGATCTCGATGTCCCATCCACAGAGCTTGCTCGCTAGGCGAACATTTTGTCCACGCTTGCCGATCGCAAGGGACTGCTGATCTTCATCAACGATGACGATGGCTCGGTGGTTGTCAACATCGGGGAAGATGTTGTCTAGGTGGATTAAGGCCGGTTTTAGGCCATTCATGATGAGTTGCTCGAGTGAGTCACTCCATCGGATGATGTCGATCCTTTCTCCTCGAAGCTCGTCAATGACAGCTTTGATTCGAGAGCCGCGGACTCCGACGCAAGCACCAATGCAGTCGATCTTCGGGTCAGAAGAGACCACGGCCATCTTGGTGCGATAGCCCGGTTCACGGACAACTCTGCGGACTTCAATGATCTCGTCAGAGACCTCAGGGACCTCAAGCTGGAAGAGGCAGCGGACGAGGTCGGGGTGTGTTCGACTGACGAAGATTTTTACTCTGCTGCCGTCCTTGCGGACCTCGACGATCAGGCATCGGATGCGATCACCGGGAGCGAAGTTCTCTCCGCGGACGCGATCGTCGCGGCTCAAGTAGGCCTCTACCTTGCCTAGGTTGATGACTAGAGACTCTCCCTCGAAGCGTTGCACTTGACCATTGACGAGCTGCCCAACGCGGGCTTCATACTCATCGTAGAGCACGTCGCGTTCCGCTTCGCGGACACGCTGGAGGAAGCCTTGCTTCACGGCTTGAGCGACGATTCGTCCGAGCTGATCTAGATCGAGCTCGTAGATCTCCTCGTTGTCTTCCATGTGGACCTCGCCCGTGGCGCGGTCAATACGGACGACGAGGTCGTCATCTAGTCCGAGCTTTCGTCGAACGCCTTGCAGTAGAGCGTCCTCTAAGCCACGGAAGACCTCTTCCAGAGGGATATCCCGTGTCCGGGAGATGCTTTCCACATAGAGGATAAGGTCTTCGCCTTTCATGGCACTAGGTATAGGGGGCTTTGCTTAGAGTGGCTTTTGGCCACCCCGAGGGGGCTGACTGGACGTAAAAAGAGAGGCGGAAGCAGCTCGAGCCACTTCACCTCTCCAGAGCATCACGCTGACCGTGACTTTTCATTGGATTCAATGAGGGCGAATAGTTTGAGTTATCAGCCGAGGCTAGTCAACCGCAGTGCCTATTAGCTTAGCGCTTAGTTGATAAAGCCCTGTGAGCGAGCGCGAGCATGTCTAAATATAAGAATTCCTACTTTAAGGGCGTTTCGAGCGCCTCCATCGATCTTGACGATCAATTAGACCGTCTCTCTAACAGCGAGACGACTGTATTGATCGTGGGGGAGGCTGGATGCGGAAAGAACGAGGTTGCGCGGCAATTGCACCAAAGGTCAGCGCGAGCTGCAGAGCCCTTGGTTGAGGTCTCACTGGATGCCCTCTCTCCAAGCCTCGTCGAAAGCGAGCTGTTTGGGCACGTGGAGGGGGCATTTACGGGTGCGGAGATGGATCGCGTGGGACGTTTTCAAAGAGCCGGCTGTGGCACTCTGGTCTTGGATGGCGTCGAGACGCTGAGCGAACTTCTGCAGGTGAAGCTCTTGCGTGCGCTTCAAGAGCGGGTGGTTGAGCCTGTTGGAGCTAACGAGGGAGTGAAGGTGGAGGCGCGGGTGATCGCGACAGCGACTCCAGAGTTGGAGCGGCGCGTGAGGGATGGAGGCTATAGGAAAGACCTCTGGTACCGCTTGGCCGTCGTCGTCCTTGAGGTGCCGCCCTTGAGAGCTCGAAGCGCTGATGTTCCTCTGTTTGCAGCACTGCTGATTGAGCGAGTCGTTGCGAAGCTCGGGCTTGAGGCCCGCAGCCTGAGCCCTGCGGCTTCGTTGTGCTTAGCTGCTCACACATGGCCTGGGAATGTGCGTGAGCTAGAGAACGCGCTTGAGCGGGTTCACGCTCTCGGTGGCTCAGAGGCTGGCGCGATCTCCGCAGGCGAGCTCAGCTTCTTAGAGGACGAACGAGATGCGGGAGCGCAAGATCTCGCGCGCGCAGCCTTGGCACGTGGATTGAGTCTTGAGGAATGGAATCAAGAGATGATCCGTGCAGCGCTGAGCGAGCAAGGTGGCAATAAGAGCGCGGCGGCGCGTCGCTTGGGGATCACGAGGCGTGCGCTCGACTATCGATTGAGAGAAGACCAAGAGAAGGGAGCGTAGTCGTGCTCGCGTGCTTGCTCCTTCTCAGCTCCTGCCTCCAAGGTGTGGATGAGCTCATCAAGGGGCTCGGAAGCTCGAACGCCGAGCTTCGCAATCTCTCCGTCGAAGCGCTGGCCAGCGCTCTTGATTATCCAGAGC
Organism: Planctomycetota bacterium; assembly: GCA_028823185.1. Taxonomy (GTDB): domain Bacteria; phylum Planctomycetota; class UBA1135; order UBA1135; genus JAKVCE01. Next base: position 5,158 of record JAPKBY010000057.1, on the reverse strand, counting down.
CTTCAGAGCAGATAGCGGGCGCGCTCCATTCGCTGGCGGTCGAGGATGACGAGAGCTCTCTCAGGGCAGCCTCCTTGATGGCGCTTGGGAGCAGAGGGGACGGCGCGAGCGTCGAGGCCTTATCGGGCTTGATCAGCGCGCTCCCGCCGAGCGAAGCTAGCCAAGCGATAGCAGCACTGGGTGCGACCCCTTCAGGGCGCGCGCGTGCTTGGAGGGATCTCAGGGCAATTCTAGGCGAGGGGGCTGAGAGTGTCCCGCTCGCTGCGCTCCTCGAAGTGGGGGCGGTGAGCCTCGTTGAGGGGGGCAGGTCGACATGGACCCCGCTCGAACTCGGACCCCTTGTGCGCCTTTATTCACATCCAGACCCCGCTGTTCGCCGCGCCGTCCTCGTCGGTATCAACGGTGCAGTGGAGGTCCTTGACGGCGCTGGAGAGACTCGCGCGATCGCCTTTCTCGAAGCGCTTGAAGAGTCAGGTTTACATTCACTTCCGCTGCTGAGCGCACGCGTTGAGCTCGGCTTGTTTTTAGGCGTGACTGAGCGACTTGAGAGCGATGCGCTCCGCGTTGCAGATAGCCTCAGCGAATCTTTCGATGAACTCAGTCCGGTGAGGGCGCTCGGATATCGCGGCACAGCCTGCTTCATCAAGGGGGACTATGGAGAGGCTGCGAGACTCTTCATGGAGCAGCGCGACCTCGCCGTAGCGATCTCGCGGCGTGCGCTGGTCGGAGATGCGAACCTCCGTATGCGTGGGCTCGCAGCCCGATTAGCTGCCAACGCAGAGGCTTCGGTAGTGCTAGCGCGCCTGGCTGATGGAGAAGCAGCCGAGTCAGACGCCATCCTCTCTGGCTTGCGGCGTGCGCACGCTGCTGCGCTCAACTCTCACCAGCTCAGCATTCGGAGCGGAGCCATCTACTCCGGGACCCTCAACCACTTGTTCTCCTCTCAGGCGACACCGTGGGACGCGCTCAACAGACCTGCCGTGCTCGGTGGGCTCACGTTGCGGGCAGCCGCGCGATTGCAGAGGACCTTTCTCTCGGTCTTCGCGGCGGTCGCGCCTGAAGAGCTGCCTGGGATCTCCCCCATGCTTAATTTGACGATGACCCCAATCTCAAAGGACAGCGGTCGCTTGGCGCTCATCGAGGCGATCCTCGATGCAAAGGAGGAGCGCTTGCGGAGGCGTTGGGCGGAGGCCGTCCGGAGCGCTCGATCGCGAGGCTTGGCAGGAGAGAGAGACGTAGAGCTAGAGGCGGAGCTCGAGTCACTGCAAAGGGAGAGCGAAGCGCTCCAAGAGATGCGGCGACTCAAAGGTAAGGAGCTGATCTACGCGGTGCGTCCACCCTCAACGGTGGCGCTCAGTTTTGCGGCCTCATTGCGGGGGAGAGGAGAGGTCTCGGAGGCGAAGGAGATGCTTGAAGCCTTCCTCGGAGATCTCGAAAAGAACGGCCTGCTCACGAGATATCTATGGGCGGTCGAATTTGCAGCGCAAGCAGATACACAGCTAGGCTCTTGCCTCTGCGATGAAGACCTCCCCGAAGAAGCGGAGCGGATCTTTCTGCGTGCTGTCGCGAGGTTGGAAGACATTGAGGGATTGCTCCTCTCCAGAGGTGTCATGCCAGAGGGCTCTCCATGGATTAGGAATCTTCACTCCGCGGCTCTGATTTCATTGGCCGTGAACGCGAACGTTCGCCTTCGTGATCCAGCGCGCGCGCTAGAGTATTTTGAGCGCGCTTATGAGCTGCGCCAAGATGAGTTCGCGACGGTGCTCCTCGCCTGCTATCGGGCTAGGTCTGGTGAAGAGGTCGCTGCGCGCGAGGCGCTCGCGAGAGTGCCGCCATCGCCAAAGCTCTACTACAACCTGAGCTGTGCCCACGCCCTCTTGGGTGATAAGGCGCGCGCGCTGTCTTTCTTGGAGCGCGAGCTCCGCGTGAACCACTCAACAGAGGGGGCGAGAGAGCGGCAGCGAGCTTGGGCCCGTGATGACCCTGACCTCGCGGCGCTCCGTTCCGAGCCCCGATTCAAGCTGTTGACCTCAAATTGATGAAGATGAGATAGGATGTCTCTATTGGGCCGCAGCTCCTTTCGCTGCGCTCTTCATCCTTATGAGGCATCAGGAAGATTAAATTCGTGGAAGACTCCGTTGTAGTCGGATCGAGGACTCTCGCACAGGCTGCGAGACTGCGCATCGAGAAGCTCACCGAGCACCCCTTCTCTCTGAGGGCTCCCGCTCAGCCTCAGGCTTGGTATTGGGAGTTAGCTGCGGTCCTAGCTGGCTGTGATGCAGACCCTAAACGACCCATTGGTCTTTTTATCGAGGGCTCTCCTAGAGAGACATCAATCGCGCTGGCTGCCCTTGCTTCTGGCCGGAGTCTGATTCTGCTCCACGCTGGGCTACCAGAGCATGTGCTCTCTGCCGTCTTAGAGGAGAGCCGGGTTTGCGCGCTGCTGATGGAGAAAGAGCGAGCTTTCAACTTCTCTAAGATCGTCTACGCGGATTCACCTCTGGGGGATGCTGCGCCGTTGCTAGAGCCGGAGCCAGAGGAAGACGCACTCCTCATCATGACCTCGGGGTCAACGGGTTCTCGCAAGCTCTTTAATCGTTCTCATGGGGCCTTGGTCAAAGCCGCGCATGAGAGGATTGGTGGCTTTGAATTAAACTCAACTGATCGAGTCCTTAGCTTCACTCCACTTCACTTCACCGGAGGGATGAATCAGACAGCGACGGCTATCGTGGGCTCTTATGCCCTTGACCTTGCGCGACTTGTAGATTGTGCTGAGGAAGGGAGCAGAGCCTTCTTGGAGCGCATCAACCCGACCGTGATCAATGGGACGCCTTCGGTCTTGAAGAACATCTTAAGTGATCTTGCTCCGGCCTCACTTCCGAACTCTCTACGTCTCTGTTCAACATCCGGAGAGTTGATCACCTCACGCCTAGTCGAGAACTTTTATCGGCTCGCGCCTAGGACGGCAGGGTTGTGCGCGAGCTATGGATCCACGGAGAGTGGAACGGTGCTGATAGCCAGGCTTGGGAGAGACCTCGCTAGCTGCGAAGGCCCGCTCCCTTTGGGTGTGCCGCTTAGAGGCGTCGAGGTGCTAGTCGTGGATGAACATGATCAGCCAGTCGACACCGCAAAGATTGGTCGCGTGATGACGCGATCCAGCTTTCAGGTGAGTGAGGCTTCTCAAGGGATGGATCCACGACGGCTCAGGCCGATCGATGGTCAGGGTGCTGAGCCTTGGCTAGACATTGGCGACAGCGGGATGATGGATCACGAGGGCCGGCTCACCATCCTCGGAAGGGCTGATGATGAGCGGCTCTATGGTGGTATTCGGTTTCGTCCAGCAGCTATCGAGGCCGCGCTTTTGTCCATCTCGGGTGTGAGTGCTGTTGTCTTCGACGTGATCGAGCTGGAGGGCACCTCCCCGCTACTGATAGCAGCTTTTGAGCTTGATTCCACTAAGACCCTCGAGCTCGCGCGCGCTGCTTTAAGTGAAATGGGGAGCTTAGAAGGAGATGCGATCGTGATGGATCTGGGCCCGTTCAAGCTGAACTCGGTGGGCAAGCTAGATCGACCAGATGTCATGAGGCGCGCAGAAGAGATGCTTAAGGGTGACGCTGAGAGGCAGGACTCAGGAGCAAAGTTGAGCCGACTAGAGCTGCTGATCACGGATCAATGGCGAGAACTTCTAGGCGTTGAGAGACCGAAGAAGCACATTCATTGGGAGCTCCTCGGGGGAGACTCATTAGGGCTCATCACGCTCGCCGTTGAGCTCGAGAAGCGCTTTGGAATAAAGCTGCCAATGGAGCGGCTGTATGGCTTGCGTACGATCGCTTCACAGGCAGCCTTCGTGGAAGCCTGTAATGAAGAGCCTAAGCTTGAGGAGATCGTTCGCTTGGCTGGAGATTCATCGAGTGAGCAGGTCGTTGTTTGCTTGGCTGGAATCGGTGGACACCCGTGGTCCTTTGTTCCGATCGCTAATGAGCTCGCGGACTTTGCTGATGTCCTTGGGCTGACGTGGGCGAGTGAGCAAGATATCGAGAGTCCTGAGGATCATTTAGGGCAGCTCGCTCAGCAGTTGGAAGCGCGGTGCCGAGGTCGTTCGATTTCAATGATCGGTTTCTCTGTAGGCGCTCGCGTCGCATGGGATCTCGCAAGGAGGCTCATGGAACACAATGTAGAGCTGAAGGGAGTGGTCTTCTTAGATGGACCGCCAGAGATGAGAGCGAGGAGCCTCATGGATCGCGTGCGAGCGTTCTGGACGAAGCGAACTGCGCCAAGAGGGGGCGTGGATCGATATCTCGCTCAAATTGAGAAGAATGGCCGCCTGGTAAACAATCAGATCCAGGTTGAGCCATTGAGCATGCCTGTGCTGGAGGTTTGCTCGCGCGGCGTCATGGATTTGGGTTGGGAGCGATTCGTTGGGCGAGTTCAGCGAATCAACATCGAATTGGAACATCTTGAGTTGGTGCGCTCGCCGGTCTCTCTTCACCTCAGCCGTACGCTGCGTGAGCGCTTGGGCGCTCGGTGAGGGGACGCTTAAGCCGGAAGGGTGTGTGGCTAGTGGGCTGAGGTTCTGAGATGATGTCCTTCGCCCAAAGAGCTAGTGAGCTCTGCCGGCAATACACCGCAGCTCAGATACACCGCAGGTTAAAGACCGCTTCGCAGGCAAGAAGATTGAAGATAGTGCTGAATGGAAGCCTCAAGGAGGTCGGCGAGGACATCGCAGTCGAAGAGCTCATTGAGACGCTCGAGCTCTCTCCTGGGCAGGTCGCTGTGGAGGTGAACGGAGGGCTGATCGTGCGCGCTGAGCGTGCAGCTTGTCAGCTCAAAGAGAGCGATGTCGTCGAGCTCGTCACGCTCGTCGGCGGAGGTTGAATCATACGCATCATGAAAGACAACTCGAACGACCCCACGCACGACGCACCGCTCATCTTAGGTGAGCACACCTTGAGCTCTAGGCTGCTTGTGGGGACAGGGAAGTATGCGAGCTTTGAAGAGACCTCTAGAGCGTTAGAGATAAGCGGGACAGACTGCGTGACCGTCGCTGTCAGGCGTGTGAACCTAGACGCATCGAAGGGGCCGAGCCTCTTGGAACACATCGACCGTGAGCGCTATGTGATCTTGCCCAACACGGCCGGTTGCTTTGACGCAGAGAGCG
>JAPKBY010000574.1 GCA_028823185.1 Planctomycetota bacterium | reverse complement strand
CAAGTGAGAGGCACAAGACTGAGAGAGAGCTTGAGCTCGCAGACTCAAGAGAGAACGGGAATCACGCAGTAGACAGGCGCACATTCCTCGCCATCCAGTTGCTCACCGGCATCGGCTTCTCACTCAGCTCCTGCGGTCGTGAACTAGAACCCACGGTCAACGCCGGAGCTCCGGCCTTGACCGGACCTCCGCCCGTCTCCCCTGATGAGCTGCTGCTCTTCCACAAGGAGGATGACTACTACGACGATCTTCGAGCGCGCTTCAACAAGCGCGTCGACAAGCACCCCGCAGTGATCGCGCTCTGCCGCGACACCGAAGAGGTCTCGAAGGCTGTTCGCTATGCGAGACAAGAGGGACTCATCGTCTCAGTGAAGAGCGGCGGCCACAGCTTCGAGTGCTTCTCGTCCAACGATGGCGGCATGGTCATCGACCTCAGCCTCATCAACCAGATCGAGTGGATCGACAGCGAGACCATCCGAGTGGGCCCAGGCTGCAAGCTCTCTGAGCTCTACGGTGAGCTCCTCCCTCAAGGGCGGATCCTCCCAGCGGGCGCCTGCGGAGGCGTCGGAATCGGCGGGCTCACCTTGGGAGGCGGCTATGGCTTCTTCAGTCGAGAGCTCGGGCTCACCTGCGACAGCATGAGCGCGCTCACCCTCGTAGATGGCGTTGGAACCATACATGACTCGAGAGATGAATCTGAGCTCCTGTGGGCGTGCCGGGGCGGAGGGAATGGGAACTTCGGCGTCGTGACAGAGATGATCTTCAAGACCTCACCGGCTCCTTCCGGGATGTATCGAAGTCGCTTCAAAGCAAAGCGGCTGAGCCCTGAACGAGCAGCGAGTCTCATGGAGACTTGGTTTGAAGTCGCCGCCGCTCTACCTCCCACTGCGTTCTCGGCCTTTGTCCTGAACGGCACCTCGCTCTTGATCCTCGTCACGGACACGAAGGAGCGAGACGCTAAGACAGACGCCCTCCTTACTAAGCTCACAGCCGTCACTGACACCGCCTCCTTGGGGCGACGCGAAGAGCTCAGCAAAGCGATCCCCAAGCACTATGGCAGCAAGGGCCCGCTCTATTTCAAGAACGCTTCCGCAGGTCTCTACGCCAACTTCGATGATATACGAGGCGCAGCGAGAGAGGTGGCCAGCCTGGTCGCTGGCGGCGGCGGGCTGATCTATCAGATCAACACCTTGGGAGGGAAGGTCGCCGACCCAGCCCTCGAGCGCGACTCAGCCTTCCCCCATCGCCAGCGCCCCTTCCTAGCAGAGCTGCAGACCTACTATGAGCGTCCTCGCGATGAAGAGAGCCGCCTCAGCGCCTTCCGCAAGGTCCAAGAGACCCTCCGTGAGGTCGGCGTGATCCATCACTACAGGAATTACCCAGACCTAGAATTCGAGAACTGGGAGGCCGCTTACTACGGCGCCAGCTACCCCCGCCTCCAAGAGCTCAAGGCGCGCTACGATCCAGAAGACCTCTTCCAGCACCCACAGAGCGTCCGAGCGAGGTGACCCTCAAGGCACTTCAAGGAAGCTCGCTCAAGCCACTAGCGAACATGTTCGCTTTTCAGACGGCTCATCCTGCTCTCCAGCCGTTAGATTGGTCCGCGTTATGGAAATCAAGAACACAAGCAAGCGTCCTCTCAAGGTGCCCCTCCCCGCAGGGAAGCGCCTCTTCCTAAAGC
>JAPKBY010000573.1 GCA_028823185.1 Planctomycetota bacterium | reverse complement strand
CAACTCAAACCTGCTCCGCACTATCGAGGTCTCTGCCAAGGTCTCCAGCGAGCGCAACCGGGGGAATCACAAGAATAACGAGGGAGTGTTTGACCTAGGGAAGCAGGAGGAGGCGCTCGAGAGAGAAGCGAAACACACCATCGACGGCTTTGAGTTCACCAGCTGGGTCGCTGCCGCTGATGACGCAAAGCCCACGCTCACCTTGCGCTTCGCTCGCCCCTTAAGAGCTAAGCGCATCCTGCTCTCCCCTGCCGGATCGAACGTCTTTGAAGACGACTCCTTTGACCGAATCGTCAGAGCTCAAGTGATCATCAACGGCAAAGACAAGGAGCCCTATGAGGTCATCTTCCCCGAGGACACCCTCCAGAAGGGCGTCCTCCAGTTACCGAAGGTCGTAAAGATTCGATCGATTCAGATCGAAATAATAGAACGCGTGAAGCAGGCCGAGAACCACGGCAAATGCGGCCTCAGCGAAGTCTCGATTGAGCGCTGAACCTTTGCGGACCCAGCTTCGTCCGAAAAAGAGCACTCGACCGCAACTATGAAGATCCCCCCTTACGTCCTCTGCTTCGCAGCCCTGCTCTCACACTCAGCGACCGCTCAAGATCGCCTCGGCGTCTATCAACGAACCCTTGAAGACCTCACGAGCCCAAGCGCGGTCGCTTTCGATAAGAAAGGAGACCGCCTCGCCGTGGCAGACCCCTTGAGCGGAGAGCTCAGGGTTCTGCGCATTGAGCATCCGATCGACCTCACCCCTAACGCAGACGGCTCCATCCCTGCGATCCCAATGGTGGACTCGCGGTTGAACAATTACCCCATCACCTACAGCGACATCAGCCCTGGTGGCGTCGCCTTCTCCCCCTTCGGGAGATTGTGGATCTCAGACTGCGTAGCGGGCGAACTCTGCAGCGCTGAGATGGGCAGCGACAAGCTCGTGCGCTACGAGAGCGGCAAAGAGCTCTTCGAGCAGCCAGGTGCCATCGCAGTCACCACAAAGAGCCTCGCAGTGATCGAGTCTCTCAGGCACGAGGTCCTGCTCTTCGATCACCCTCGCAACGAAGGCGCTGACACTCGCCTACAGCTGAGGGCAAGGATCGGCTCACGGGGGAATGGCTCAGAGCAGCTTCTCTATCCAACAGATGTCGCCATCGCGAAGGACGAGCGCGTCTATATCTGCGATCGTGGAAACCACCGCGTTCAAGTCTACGACCGAGAAGGAGCACACCTCTTCAGCTGGGGCGATTGGGGCTGGTCACCAGGCTTCTTCGCTGATCCGACAGGAATCGAGATCGCAGGAGAGCGCGTCTATGTCAGCGACAGCTCTAATCACCGCATACAAGTTTTCGACCTCGAGGGGGCGTGGCTCTACGAGTGGGGACTCCACGCGCTCGAACCACGCGAAGGCGAGGGCAAGCTGCACTATCCCGGCGGACTCAGCGTGACGAGAGACGGCCAATTGGCGGCGGTCGCTGAGTCTTATGATGACCGCGTCCAGATCTACGAGCATGGTCCCCCGCCTGAGCGCTTCAGCCGCCTCGACCGCTCCTGGCAAGACATGACAGCCAGCCCTCACCTTGGTGAAACCATCGCCGTCGGCGGAGGACTGCTCTTCTTCGGAGAGCCGGAAGGAAACCGAGTGAAGCCCTATGAGTGGAGTCGCTACGGACCGCGTCAAGTCGGAGAGTTCG
>JAPKBY010000572.1 GCA_028823185.1 Planctomycetota bacterium | reverse complement strand
CGTTATCAACCCAGACGTGTCCATCGCGGACACCGGCTACGCCGGGGACCTTCTCCATCTCGGAGTCTTGATCACTCTCGATCGCACGAACGAACTGGGGGAAGGTCTCTTCGCACTCGCCTTTGATGACGTAATCGAAGTGGCCTGAGTCCAGGAAGATGCCTTGGTCAACGGAGGCGTGAGGCCCTCCCATGACTGTGATCTTGCCTTGCTCCTTGGCGTACTTAGCCCAAGCGATCGCTCGCCTGATGTTTGGAGTCAGCGCGCCGAAGCCGATGATGTCATTCCTGTCGATGACTTCGCGCATGTGCGCGTCGCCGGAGAGGCGCTCATCGCAGAGCTCCACGGGGAGCCCTTCCTGCTCCATCATGGCGCCGATGTAGCCGATCCCGAGGATCATCGACAGCGGGTCTTCTTGGACGTGAGGCTTGACGTAGGTAAGGAGGCTCTTGCGCATGCTCTTATTGACTGGTTGAAGTAACCCGATGTTCCGAGGGACCAGGAGACTCGTGAGAGATAATCCTAGGCGCCGTTAAAAAGGTCTTTGCTAGCTCAAATCTACCCTTAAGGTGAGATTTTGGCTATCTGATGCTGAGAACACTCCTTAGGTGCACAAAGGAGTGATTACTCCCCTCTTCTTCGGCCCATGAAGCACCCATCCTGAGGCCGGATCTCCGCCCAAATTCGGGCGCGGGACAGCTTCAGCCCTCAAGGCCCTCTGAAGGGGGTATTTCGGGGCTCCAAATCGCAGAAGAGCGCCTATTTCGCCAGAAGAAGAAGCAGATATAGCCGATATGGACCAGCACCCAGGACTGATAGAGGGCTAATCCCCACACGGTCCCGGTGTATGGAATGTTCGCAATCAGCCACACATTGGTCGGAATTGTGATCGCCGCTCCAAGGAATGTCAGCCACAAGAGCGCCTTCAATTTGTTCGCCACGATGTAAAAGGGCTCATTGGCGACAGCGAAAGCGAAGGGAATGAGCCCGAGGACCAAGATCTTGGCGTAAGCCAAGACGGGCTCTGCATAGTCGTCTGGAAAGAAGACTCGAGTCAACCATGGCGTGAACGAGAGGGTCAAGAGCAGCGCTCCAGTGATGAAGAAGCCCGTAATAAAGGTCGATCTAAAGTAGAGGCGCCTGAAACTGACGAGATCCTTCTGCCCTGCAAACTCGCCCAGCGCTGGCAAGACGGTGCGGCTGATCGCACCCCCGATCATCATGGGCACGCTCAAGAAGCGCTGCGCGATGTGGAAGTAAGCGACCCAGTCCAAGCCTGTGACAGCGCCGATGATGAGCCGAGGGAAGATGTTCCCGAAGAGCGACTGCCCGTTCTTGATCAGCGCCACACGGAGGCCTTGCCTGATCCCCTGCCTGATCTTGATGTCACGCCCGCGCCTCAGGATCGTACCGACGCTCGGGAGCGGGTAGTTTCCATCACGACGAGCTTTGCGATAGAGGCCTGCAGCGACGACGGCTCCGACCGCGCTCGCGGCGAGGAGCCCGTAGATCGCTCCCCTCGCGTCTCCCGTCATGAGGGCTCCGCATACGACGAGGAAGAAACGACATAAATCGTAGGTGGTGTCCAATTGACCGAGCGCGACCATACGGCGCGTCCCCTGAAAAGCTGCGCTCGCCACGACCTTTGGAAGCTCGATCAGCGGCATCGCACACAGCCACCAAGCCCA
>JAPKBY010000056.1 GCA_028823185.1 Planctomycetota bacterium | reverse complement strand
CAGGCGAACCAGATGTCGTTGTTCACCGCGCTGCTACCGAAGGCGTAGCAGAGGGCTTCGTTCTGACCGTCTGCGCCGGTTGTGGCAGCACCAGGTGCGGCTGTATCCCAAGGGAAGGTACCCGTTCCAGCGATGGCGAGGGCGCCGGCGCACTCGTCCTGGGGGTGGGCTTGCGGGGGAACAGCAGAAGAGATGTCAAAGGAGCCAATGCCGCCAGCAGAGCCGGGGAAGCAGCCAACCTGAAGCATGTAGACAGAGCCGGTGCTGACCGCGAAGTTAATCTCCGAGGTGTAGCCAGCGCAGCCAATTGCGTCGTCGTTACAGGCGAGCGAACTACCAGCCGTGGGGCACTGGGGCGTGCCGGGATAGGCTGCGAGCTTCGTGTCGTGAGACGCGATGTTGCAGGTTGAGACGAGGGCGTTTCCTGTGAAGTCAGAGGTCCAGCTGAACCAGATGTCTGAGTCAACGGCGGATGAACCGAAGTCGTAGCAGATGTACTCGGTCTGACCTTCCGCGCCTGTTGTGGCTGCGGAGGAGTCATAGGAGAACACGCCTTGACCAGCGATGGCGTCCGGTGCGCTGCAGTCGTCGTTGCCGCTCGGGGGAGCCGGCTGCGAGATGTCGAGGGAGCCTGTTCCGCCGGCAGCGCCGGGGAAGCAACCAACCTGAATCATGTAGGTTGTTCCGGCTGTCGCGTTTACTGAAACGGACTGCTGGAGACCACATGAGTCATCTTGGCAAACGATGACGCTGCCAGGCGTGGGGCATGCGCTGCCAGGGTAGACGGCGAGCTTTGTGTCAACGCTCGTTCCACCGCAGGTGCCGATGGTGTGGGGGCCAGTGGCCGCTGCAGTCCATGCGAACCAGACGTCGTTGTCGACGGCTGATGAACCGAACTGATAGCAGAGGTACTCGGTCTGTCCGTCAGCACCGGTCGTTGCGATACCGTTGTCGAAGGGGGTTGAGCCTTCGCCAGCGATGGCGTCCGGAACGGAGCAGTCATCACTGCCACCGACGACAGCGTTCATCGCACCGCGTACGTTGAATGTGCCAGTCTGGAGGCCTGAGGTGACGGCGGGCTTTTTAAAAGTGGGCTTTTGTGCAGGTTGCTGGGCAGTCGCGCTAGCGCTGACAAGCAGACATGCTGCAAGAAGTGTGGCTCTCATGTGGAGTGCTCCGATTGAAAAGGATCTGAAGGGTGTGTGAGAAGGGGTTCTAGAAAAGCGTTGGAGAGGAACTATCCGCGAATGCCGCATATATCTCGCGGCAAACCCCGTTAGGAACTCCAGTCCAAAGGATAGCCCGAGTTTCCTATCTGTGGTTAGTAGCTTTTGCTTCCTTCCCATTCCGAGGTGAAATTCAGGCATTAAGGGGCACGATAGGAAGTCGTAAATAGACCTGCTGTTGCACCCGTTAACTATCTGTGGACGAAGCCTAGGCCGTGCGAGTGCCCTCTGATTCCCAATAAGCACGATTAGAGGCCTAATAAGGCCCCCCCCTGCCGCCATTTAGACAGCTTTTCTGAATTGAGACCCGCTGTTCTGGGGGGGTTAGAGCCCAAATTGGCGTCGGAGCCATCGAGGCCGGCTGTAGTCCCAGTTTTTTTCTGCGGCGTCGGCCACGAAGAGTGGATAGAGGCTCTCAATGGCTGATCTAAATTCCTCGGAGAGTCCAAGGCGTTGGGAGTAGTCCTCGAGAGCTGCTCGCTCATATTCCCTTCGATTGCCCTCCTTCTCGTCCAGGAAGAGCCTCCAAGCCTCGCCAGCTTCGAGCTGACCTTCCTGCTTGCGCTCATTGATGATGAGGTGGAGCAGGTCGAAGAGCGGAAGGTCTCGCTCTTCAGTTGCTCCCCAATCTAGATAACCGAGGACGTTCCCTTGGTGGTCGACCTGAACATGCTTGCTGCGCAGATCGCCATGAGAGCGGACTAAAGGAAAGGAGATCCCGATCAGCTGCTCTCTCGCTCGCTCTCCCATCTCTCTCAGGGCCGCCTTGGTCTCTGCGTCCCTTGCCTTCAGAGCGACTCGCCTCACGCGCTCTCCGATGAGCTCTTCACAGTCTAGCTCCGAGAATGCCTGCGCAGGTCGCGTGACGAGATCGGCCAAGTGCAGAGAGGCGTCGGAGAGCATCCGCGAGACCTTCTGGTGATCTCCACAGATCTGACCAGCTGTCCATCCGCTGAGGCGCTCCTCTGCCGCGCACCACATACCATCAATGCTGAGCAAGCCTCTGGGACGAGGGACTGGAACAGTGGGGAACTCTTCTCTCAATAAGGACAGAGTGGCGAGGTGTCGTTTTACTTGGGTCTGCTGTCTTCTCTCCAAAGGTAGATGGAGAGCGAGCGGCTCTGTGCCGCCCGAGAGCAGCAGCGCGTTGTTTCCTCGCGTAGCGACCAGGTGCTCAAGAGGCGGGCTCTGATCACTCTCGAGGCTTAGCGCTTTGCAGAGGAGCCTCTCCGCGAGGGGGCGAAGAAGCCGGGCTTTAGGCTTGTGAGAGATCAGAGCGTAGGAGGGTGTGAGCAAGGGGAAGAGCCCGAGCTTCTGTCCTAGGATCTTGAGCTTATTCGTGCGCTCCTTGGGCCCGATAGGCAGTGATGGCCCTTCATCACTCAGGGAGACACAAAAAGTGAAGTCCGCTGAGTGAGGATAGAGGGAGTGCGGTCGTAGTCCGACTAAGCCGGCGAGCTTCAGCTCCTTTGCGTAGTCAGCGAGTGATTGACCCTCGCTTGAGAACAGGCTTCGAAGGTACTCCAGCGGTGCTCTCACCTTGAATTCGCCGTGCACACCTACCGATCTCTTGTACGCATAGCGGTTGTCTGCGATCAGGACGACCTCTCCTCTAGCGAGACGAGCGAGCTCGCGTGTCTCCGCTCCTTCCTTGCCGTCTCTGACGATCAGGTCAAAGCTCTCATCTCCGTGTGGGAGATGTCGCTCGCCTTGAGAGAGCTCCGTCTGGAGCTCTAGCCCAAGGTCTTTGGCGCGAGCGAGGGCGAAGGCTAAGCGCTGTTGACAGTCATCACGAAGGACGACCTCCCAGCCAGCTTGTGCCAGCCCAGGGCCTGCACCCGAGAAGGCGTTTCCGATCACCAAGGCGCGGCCTGTGTGTGTGCGAAGCAGCGGGATCCAGCCCGCGCGCCCTTGGCGTGTAATCAGCATCAAGTGTTCTGCCTTCGCCAAGGAGAGATCGCAGAGGAGCTCCTCAAAAGCCAAGCGGAACTCTGCGCCGCTCTCTACTCGAGCAAAGAAGCTCGCGAGATCGTCGGCCTCCAAGGGCCAGGGGGCATTGCGGAGAGGGCTCATGGGGTCAGGGGGGACAATTCCCCCGCAAGCGAACCCTATCCCAAGTGGGGCTCAAACCGTGAAGAACTAACCGTGACGCTTCTGTCTCATCGCCGATGGGGCCCAGTGCGAGGGCCTCTCTCGTTGAAAAAAATGGATTCGTCGTCCTGTTTGGTTGTCCGGGCGCAATTGGTTGAGACGGGAGCCGTGTTTGAAGAAGAGCGGTGATGTTTTTTGCATCACCTCCTTCAGCTGTCAATCGGAAGCCCCTGTCTCTAGTTCACTCCAACAACCACTCTCAAGCCTCAGGGTTAGCCATGAAACGAGCCGTTATTAGCAGTACACACGAAACCCCCTATCGCTTGGGGCTCGTCGTGCCGAGCTCCAATACGACGATGGAGACGGAGCTGCCGGAGATGTTTCGACGGATGAGCGCTGAAGGTGGCCCACAGCTGACGGTTCACTCCTCAAGGATGCGAATGCGCACGGTCAGTCCGGAAGAGCTCTTGAAGATGGACGCTCAGGCGGATCGCTGTGTAGAGGAGCTGGCGGACGCGGAGGTGGACGCGATCGCTTACGCGTGCCTCGTGGCGGTCATGTGCCAAGGTCCTGAATATGCTCTAGAACTCGAGCGTCGCCTCAAGAGCAAAATGGGAGATAGCGAAGCGCCGGTGATCACGAGCGCTGGAGCCCTAAATGAGGCGCTCTCACATCTGGGCGCGAAGCGTGTCAGCTTGATCGCCCCCTATCTGCCCGGTTTGACCGAGAAGGTCGTTCAAGGGATCGAGGCGGAAGGGGTCGAAGTCATCGACGCGATCTCACTGAGCATCGCAGACAACCTCGAGGTCGGGAGGAGGTCTCCGCATCAATTGATCGAGGAGGTGAAGCGGCTCGATGTCAGAGGCGCAGACGCTGTCATTCTCTCCGCCTGTGTTCAGATGCCATCGCTTGCTGCTGTGCCGATCGTGGAGGCAGCGCTCGGGATCCCAGTCATCAGCGCAGCGACGGCGACGGTCTTCGCGTTGAAGCAGAGGTTCGGTTGGGACGCTGCGATTCCAAATGCAGGGAGACTCTTGGGGGGTGGCCTGTGAGGGTCTTGTCGGTTGAGAATGAGTCGACCTTCGGAGAGGTCATCGACTATATGCGGCGTCGTCCGGTGTTGTTGCAGCTGCCACAGGTCTACACATTGATCGCACCTGCCACCGGCGCTGGCGCCAAAGGCCTTGACGAGATGAAGTCGCGCCTGCCCGGCAAGAACTATGGTTCAGCTGTGGGCGACATTCGATCCTTCTGGGAGATGATCCAAAAGAGCAGCCTGCCGACTGGCATCGAGGATCCCGCTGTGCTGGAGGGAACCGAAGACGTGTTCTATCGCTGTCAGATATCGGACAAAGAGCTGAATTCAAAGACCGTGCGCAGCGGCAGCCACCAGACGCTCGTGCTGGGAGGTCATGCCAGGGCGCTGATGCGAGAGGTGGAGGCGGCCTTTCAAGAGACGGCCGAGCCAGAGCTCTTCGGAGGTCACTCATTCAGCGCGCCTCTCATCACGAGCTGTAACGTCAGCGGAGATCCTCTTGGCTCGATCACAGATGAAGCACGGGCGCTGAAGTTCATGCGAGAGCGTGGAGTCGAGCTGTGGGTGCGTCCCACAGAGGTGGCTTCAGAGAGCGGCTCTTATCCGATCTTGGAGCTGAGCTCTGAAGGGATCTACGTCGGCCGCGAGGGTCCGGGTCTAGAGCGCATCTTGGGGAGCATGCCTGAAGGGTCGAGGCCTGGTCGAGTTGCGAGCTGATCGTTTGGGCGAGAACAGAACAGGCGGAGTCCGGTTGAACCGAGCTCCGCCTATCTCTCTGGAGTTCTCCGCTCGAACGCGCCGAGTGGAGTGGGTGATGTGGCTCTTGACTAGATCGGTCTGCGGCAACGACGACGCAGATCGGTGACCTCGTCAATGATCGGGTCATCAGAGGGCGGCGGAACGCCGACGTCGAGAGCGGTAGAGCATGTGGGGAAGCTCACGAATGATGCGATGGAGTCCGGGAGCAGCGTGCCTTGGGGAAGGGTCCCGCGGAGCTCTCCATCGGAGGTAGATATGTTGATCGCGCCAGTGTCCGGCAGGCGCATAGCGCCGGTGCTTAGGAAGTGCCGAGGTGAGAGATAAGAGATCTCGATCCATGAACCTCTGAGCGCGTGTTCGGGGAAGGAGAAGTCCAGCTTGCTGTTCGAGGGCAGGGCGAGGTGCAGAACAGAGCAGCGATCGGGGGTCGAGAAGCTGATCACGAAGGTCTGCTTGGTGTTATTGCTCGCTTCGAAGCTGTGCTCTGTCACAGCACAGTTAATGAGGGTGTCACTCGGGGCGGCTTGTGAGCCGGCGAGGAGCGAGAGCAATAGGGCGGGGATCAGCATCGTGTCTTCCTTCTTTGTGAGACGGAGACGAGAGGTCTCCGCGAAGAACAGATATCGACAAGCTTAGATGGACCCTTTAGCTGGCTGCCCGAGGGCAGACCCTCAGGAGAGAATGAGGGCTTATTTGTGCTCTAGGCCACCGTTAAGGCGTACAGGAGGCGATGGATTTACATCTCTGGAGTCGCGTTGCCTCTCCGGAGCTGCGTCCTGGATGCCGAGCAGGTGTCCGGCGCTCTTTGTGGCTTGAGCTAGAGCGTCTCAGTCACGACCGAGCAGCTGGAAGGCCGCCCAATCAGGCTCGCCAGCTTCGCGGAGCTGAGAGCTAGCCTCTCTGACGGCCACGGAGGGAGAGCTCTGCGCCATCAAGCTTTTGTGAAGGGCCAAGCCGAAGTCCTCGGCGGCTTCATCTTTTACCGGCCAGAGGGTCGCGACGACTCCGCGCGTACCCGACTTCAAGAAGGCTCTCGTGAAGCCGAGCGCGCCCTCGCCATCTAGCATTCGTCCGCCAGCGCTCTCGCATCCAGCGAGGACCACGAGCTCGCGCGCGCCAAAGTGTACGGGTAAGTCAGCGACGGTGAGCAGCTCACCGTTTGAGAGCTCTATGGCTGGCGAAGGGCCGAAGGCCGTGTCGATCCATTCGATGTGCGTGGCGATGTGGAGGCATGCATCATCTTCGATCACAGAGATCATCGCCTCGCGATCCATGGCCTCTCCAGTGAGAAGTTCACAACCTCTCTGTTTACGGATCTCTTCTAGCTCTCTCTTTGCCCCTAGCAGGCGCGCTCTCCCTTCACGGTCTGTGGGCGCGCCGGCCAAGACCCACGTCGGTGTGCTCTCGCTTTGCGCTCCTGGATGTAGAGCGGGGATACCGGGGAGGATCCTCAGGGTCGCAGCTTCTGCTAAGAGGGCGAAGGACCCGGCGTCGCTTGTCTGGATGCAGAGCGCATTCATTGGGAGCGCTTCGAGCGGGCCGTGGGCGAGGAGGAGGAGGCTCTGGCCGCTCTTCTTCGAGAGGAGATCACGCAGCTCATGAGGGATCAGCGCGTTCGCGAGCTCGAGGCCGAAGTCTTCGCTGTCACTCACGCGCTCGTCGCGCAACGCTTGGCGAAGGCGACCCACCGCTCGTTGCACTGAGCGTCTCCCGAAAGGGATCTGAAGAGATGCGCTCTCGCCCTCATGGCCGATCCAGATCGCGACACCTTCGTCAGGTCCGATCACCCACGTGAGCAAGCCAAGCTCGCTGTCCTTGGCCCAGTCGAGGAGGTGTCGCTCTTCTAATGAGGAGCTGTCCTGGCGAAGAGTGCGCGCTTGCATGTCTTCCGAGATGCGCGCCGCGAGGAGCGGGCGATCGAGCTCTAGGTAGACGCGAGCGAGGAGCTGCACGGCGTGGAGCCCGAGGGCTTCCCCCCCGAGGCTTGAGGTCTCGCGGAGTGCAGATCCTTGCCCGAGTCCGCGCTCGCGTTGGATGACGCGCTCAACGGCGCGCTCTAGTGATGTCCGTGCGAGCTCCGGGGCGCCTCTTAGGAGGTGAAGCTCGCCTGCGTAGATGTCTCCCTCATCTCTCAGCTCTAGTGGGAGTCCAGCGACCCAGTCTTCATCTAGGAGTTCGGAGAGCTCGGTGAGCAAGGTCTCTGCCTCCACAGCGTTGACCTCATCAAGACGCCTGAGGTTTAGATAGGCGAGCAGCAAGCGCGAGCGATCGCTAGAGGGGTCTTCCTCGAGCAGGAGCGCTGCGCGCTCATAATTCTGAGCTCGGATTTGAGCCATCGCTTCTAGGGAGTTGGCTTGCCTGCGTAGCGTTTGAGAGGCGAGCGGGTCTCGCCCGCTCATGTCGCGCCGATCTGCGAGGGCATCTCGGAGGAATGCGAGCGCGTGCTTGGGTTGGTCTTCGTCGATGTGCCACGCGACGGTCTGTCTCGTCCACGCCCACCACTCTTCGATGTCTGAGTGCCGGCTGATGGCGCCCCACTCTCGCAGCAATTGTTCGCGGTCTAGGCTCGCGCCGCTTAGGTCTGCGATGTGAACGAGGACGCGAAGGCAGCGCGATTGATAGAGCACATCTTCGATCTCTCTCGCGATCTCGAGGCCGCGTCTGGCCTCTGTTCTGGCAGCTCGCAGCTCAGATGTCGCGAGGTGTGCGCGGGCTAGCACCTCGAGGGCTTCAACCTCTTGCTCGTGGAAGCCGACGAGCTCATAGGTCTCTAGTGCGCTCGAAGCGAGCGTGGCCGCGACGGATGCGGACCCAGCTTCGGCTTGGTTCAGTGTGAGCTCTGCTAGCACGCGCCGCGCATAGGCAGCTGGTAGTGGGTCTTCCAGTAGATCCAGCTCTGTGGACATCTCCGAGAGCGAATTGAGGGTGAGCGCGCGCTCTGCGGGGTCATCAGCTCTCGCGTTGATTTCATATTCATCGAGCGTCTCATCAATTCCCTCGAAGGCGACCAGGCCTGTGTACGCGCCCGCTGCGCTGAGAGAGGTGAGGTGTCGCGTCGCTCGGATCGCGTCTTGGCGTCCGCAGCTGCTCTCTATCTGGGAGGCGAGCGCGATGAGCAGCTCTGCTCTGGGGTGATCACCCGTACGGAGAAGTCGGAGCCCGTCGCGTAAGGAGTCCCACTCCTCTTCACA
>JAPKBY010000571.1 GCA_028823185.1 Planctomycetota bacterium | reverse complement strand
ATCGTGACGGGCGAGAACAATCATGACTGGGAGTGGACCCACAAGGCCCTTGAAGGGGTCTTTGTGAGCTCAGGGCGCTTCCAAGTAGAGATCACTACGACACCGAGCGTCGTCTTTGAAGATCTAGACAGGGCCTCGAAGTTCGACGTCTTCGTCCTCGACTACAACGGCAAGCGTTGGAGCGAGGCCGCGGAGGCCAACTTCCTAGCCGCCGTAGAGGGCGGCGTCGGAGTCGCGGTCATTCATGCCGCAGACAACGCCTTCCGTGGTTGGACTGAGTATGAACGCTTGGTCAGCCTCCTCTGGCGCGACGGCACTGGGCACGGGAGCTTCCACTCCTTCGATGTCGAAGTGACAGATCGTGACCACCCCATCACCTCAACCATGCCCACCCTGAAGGCGCATCCAGACGAGCTCTACCATCGCCTCGTCCACATGCACGATTCGCCGCACAGAGTGCTCGCGACAGCCTTCGCCGATCCGGAGAAGGGCGGCACAGGCGCCCATGAACCCATGATCATCGTCTCCAACTATGGAGAAGGCCGCGTCTTCCACACTCCCCTCGGCCACGTCTGGCGTGGGAGGGAAGAGACGCACGCCTCTCACAAGGACTCCCAGTTTCAGACCCTCGTCTTGAGGGGAACGGAGTGGGCCGCCACGGGCATCGTCACTGACGGAGATCTCAATCCGAACCAGCTCTCTCTGGAAGAGAAAGGAGCTGGCTGGCAGCTCCTCTTTGATGGCGAGAGCGCGGCCGGCTGGCGCGGCTTCAAACAGGACGGCTTCCCCGAGAAGGGCTGGGAGGTCATCCAGGGCTGCTTGCGACACACAAAGGGCGGCGGCAGCCTCGTCACGACAGGCGAATACGCAGAGTTCGATCTCAGCTTTGAGTGGAAGGTCGCCAGCGGCGGCAACAGCGGAGTGAAGATCTGGATTGACGAGGAGAAGGGTCAGCTAGGGCCTGAGTATCAAGTCCTCGATGACATCCGGCACACCAACGGGCTCCAAGCCAAGACCACAGCGGGCGCGCTCTACGATGTCTTAGCACCCAGCTCAGCGAAGAAGCTCACCCGCGTGGGCAGCTTCAATCGCTCGCGCATTCACTCTCGCGGGGGCGTGCTCGAACACTATCTGAACGGCCAGCTCGTCCTCCGAGCAGAGCTAGACTCTCCGGAGTGGGAGAGCGCTCGCGCACAGAGCAAGTTCAGGGGCTCTCCAATCTTTGGCATTCAGCGCAAGGGTCACATCCTCTTGCAAGATCACGGCGACGAGGTCTGGTTCCGCTCAATCAAACTGCGAGCCTACGAGGACTGAAGCGCACCCTTGCCTAGCTCAGCCCTCTGGTGTCTGCGACTCACCGTCGCCCTGCAGTGCTTCGCCGCAGGGCGTATCGCATGGGTAGCTCCGAGCGAGGTCAATAACTGGCTCTTTATGACAGCTCGCTTCCCGGAACAGCTCGGTTCTGGGATCGATCAGATCGCTGCTCTGCTCCTGCTCCTGATCTCCGGCGCTGTCATCTTCCACCCGCATCGAACGCTCTGCCTCCTCGCCGCAGGCTGGATGTTCGCCGTAGCTGTCACGACCTATCTCAACCCAGGGACGACCGTCGACAACCTCGCCCTCTGCGCTCACGCTGTACGCATCGCAGCCCCTCTCTGCCTGGCCTTCGCCTTGCCAAACCCGAAAACAAATC
>JAPKBY010000570.1 GCA_028823185.1 Planctomycetota bacterium | reverse complement strand
ATCACGTCCACGACCTCGTCAACTCAACCCCAGAGGGCGAGTGGCGTTCCTTCTGTGTCGCCTCTGATGGAAGCTATGGTGTCCCCGAAGGCTTGATCTCCTCTTTCCCGGTCCGCTCCAAAGGCGACGGGAGCTGGGAGATCGTCCAGGGCCTCGAGCTTGATGAATTCCTCACAGAGAGGCTTCAGGCGACCATCGCAGAGCTAGATCAAGAGCGAACACTCGTCTCGGATTTGCTCAACTAACAGCAGCGAGGGAAGCTCTCCGTTAAGGATTAAGTTTCGAGCAATGATCCGCCTAAACCATAGGCGGTCGCTCTCTCCACATTCACTGAGATCTCCGAACCTATCAACTCGGCTCCGCCTCCGAAGTGCACCGAGACGCCTCCGCGAGTCTTTCCGACGAGGTTACCCTCGACGCGCTCAGACACATCTTCCGCGAGGACAGTTACGTCAGAGCCGATGAGGGCCTTCAACCGGCCAAGAGAGACCTCCTCTGAGGCGGCGAGGAGGCGCTGGTTGCGCTCCTTCTTCACTGAATCGGGGATGTCATCGACCATCCCTTCAGCCGAGCGCGTCTCAGGTCGCGGGTCATATTTGAACACATAGTTCGTGAGGAAACCGACCTCTTTGAGCCCTTGAACGGACTGCTCGAAGTCCTCCTCGGTCTCACCCGGAAAACCGACGATCCAGTCGCTGCCGAGCTCGATGTCAGGGACCGCTTCGCGCAGCATCGCCACGCGCTCGAGGTAGAGCTCCTTCGTATAGCCACGCTTCATAGCCTTCAGGATCCGGTCAGAGCCTGACTGCATCGGGAGGGGGAGCGCTCGCTCCACCTTGTCACAGTCAGCGATGGCCTGCGCGAAGCTCGGCGTCACATAGCTCGGATGCAAGGTGATGAGGCGGATGCGCTTGAGACCATCGATCTCTTGAAGCTCGCGCATCAAATCCCCCAGAGAGGGTCGACCTTGTCGACCGGTCCCCTTCGCATCTCCAGGCCCTGGCTTCTGGAAGTCTTCTCCATAGGAGTTGACGGTCTGTCCGAGCAAGGTGATGACTTGCACGCCTCGTTCCACCATCCAGCGCGCCTCGCGGACGAGGTCCTCGATCGAGCGTGAGCGCACGCGACCGCGGGTCGTCGGGACGATGCAGTAGGTGCAGTTAAGGTCACAGCCACGCATGACGGCGAGAAAGCCATGGTTGCCGCCGACCCAATCTTCCGTGGCGCGATCGACCTCTACGCCGCCATCGCTCCCCGTGTCCAGCAGACGGGCCATCTTCCTGCCGCCCTCAGCCCGCTTCGCGCGCAGCTCAGCCACCATCTCTGGGAGGTGCTGAAAGCGCCGCGTACCGACCACGATGTCCACGTGTCCTGCGCGCCTGAAGACCTCCTCTTCAACGCGCTGTGCCATGCATCCCATGACTCCGATCACGAGCTCGGGACGAGTCTCCTTCGCTCGCTTCAGCTCACCGAGCCAAGACCAGGTGCGCTCCTCTGCGTGCTCTCGGACGCTGCAGGTGTTGAAGAGGACGACGTCAGCCTCATCCATATTCTCTGTGGTCGCATAGCCCTGCTTTGCGAAACGCCCCTCGACGAGGAGGGAATCGTATTTATTCATCTGACACCCGAAGGTGACGACGTGAAGCTTCGGAGCTCCATGAGCGAGCTCTGCGGTAGCCTGGGATTGAAAGCGAGT
>JAPKBY010000569.1 GCA_028823185.1 Planctomycetota bacterium | reverse complement strand
AATTCATGGGCCTCATGGGCACCTGTTGAGGCTCCAGAGGGGACCCCAGCGCGCCCAAAAGCCCCGCTGGTTAGGAGAACATCGACCTCAACGGTCGGATTGCCGCGGGAGTCCAAGATCTCCCTGCCTGTCACTGCCAGTATTTCGCTCATGAGTTTGATCTTATCGAGATAGAGCTCATTAGAGAACCCGGTGGCTGATCTCGGTCCCTGCTAACCTATCGGCCCGCCTCTGGGGGGTGCGCCGCGCGCCTCTTCGGATGTCGCGCATGTCTCCCGAGAACGGACCGGAGAAGAAACACCAGTGAAGTCCATAGCGACCCTCCCCAACCTGTTGACCTTAGCGAACGCCGCCTGCGGCCTGCTCGCCATCTCTAGGACTATCGATGCGCTCTCTCTCCCGGGGGATGAGGCCCTGTTTTACGAGAACATGAAGAACGCCTGCTTCTTGATCTTCCTCGCCATGATCTTCGATGGCTTGGACGGGATGGTGGCCAGACTCACAAAGACCACGAGCGACTTCGGCGCTCAATTAGACTCCTTCGCAGACGCGATCACTTTCGGTGTGGCCCCGGCCATCTTGGCCAAATCTCTCATTCAACACGAGGGGCCGCTCCTCGACTACTCGATCTCTCCGCGGCTCTCCTTCGCTGCCTGCGCTTGCTTCTCGCTCCTCGCGATCTTGCGTCTCGCTCGCTTTAACCTCGAGTCAGGGACAGAGAAGAAGAAAGGTAAGTTCTTTCGAGGTCTGCCATCCCCGGCAGCGGCGGGCTCCGTCGCCAGCTTGATCTGGATCTACCTCGTCCTCCTTCAGCCAAACGTCGCCGGAGATGAAGGCGTCGCTGGTCTCGTCGGAGGCTTTGAGATGCAAGCGCTCAAGCCGCTGCTCACTTGGATGCCGCCGCTGCTCTTGATCTGGTTGCCTCTCCTCGGGCTCTTGATGGTGAGCCGAATTAGATATCCGCACGGCTTCGCTTGGATCTCTTCTGAGCGCAACAACTTCTTCAACCTCGTCGCCGTGGTCTTCATCGCTGGCGCGCTCTATCTGGCGCCGGTGCTCCTGCTCTTCGCCGTCTTTCATTTCGTCGTCTTTTCGGGGCTCGTGCGTACGGCGCTTGGTCGTGATCGTGACGAGGAGCTCGAGGTGGAGCCAGCGAACTGATGGGGGAGGCCTCTCTGGTGCGTAGAGCTTTTCTTGGGCTAGGTTCAAACTTAGGCGAGCGCTCCCGGACTCTAGAGGGGGCATTGGAGCTCTTAAGAGAGACCGTCGGTGTCAGGGAATTGAGGCGTTCGACTTGGCATGAGACCGCTCCTGTGGGCGGCCCCGAAGGCCAAGGGGATTATTTGAACGGCGTCTGTGAGCTGTGGACGACGCTCACTCCTGAAGCGCTGCTCACGCGCTGCCAAGAGATAGAGCTCCTCTTCGGTCGCGAACGGCTTGAGAGGCATGGACCGAGGACGCTTGATATTGACCTGCTCTGGTATGAGGGAGAGCAGCGCATGAGCGACGCGCTCAAGCTGCCGCATCCTAGACTTGAAGAGCGCGTCTTCGTCCTCGCCCCTCTGGCAGAGTTGGCGCCAGAGCTGCTCTTGGCAGAGAGCGGTGAGACAGTCGCCGCGCGCGCAAGAGCGCTCGATCTCTTGGGGGCCTCAGCTTGAGCTTGCAGCGCTATTCCGCGGTCGCGCCTGCTGCAGAGC
>JAPKBY010000568.1 GCA_028823185.1 Planctomycetota bacterium | reverse complement strand
GCCACCGCAGACCTCATCGCAACGCAAGGCAAGAGCGGCGCTTGGGCGCACGAATACTCAAACCCCTTCGTCACCTCTGACGCGCTCGTCGCGCTCTCCGCTGCGAAGAGAGTCGGGGTCATCCCTGAAGATCTGCCCGCTGCCATCGAACGCGGAGTCGCGAGCCTGCTCCTCTGTAGAACGACAGAGGGCGCCTATAGCTACGATCAACCGCGCAGAGGCAAGGCTAGAGCGGCCGTCGAGGGCTCCGTCGGACGAACCCCTCGCGGCGAGCTCGCGCTCATGCTCTGGTCACCGGACGACTCCATCGGTCTAGACAAAGCGGTCGCGCTCTCCTTTGACAATGAAGAGCACCTGCTCCCCGCGCAGAAATACGACGATCACACCTCGAGCTATGCCTACGGCGGCTTCTTCTTCTACTACGACCTCTTGGCGCGCACAGAGGCCATCGCAGCCTTAGCAAAGAGTGGCGCACGCCAGCTCTCCGCAGAGCGACAGCACGCCCAGCTCATGAGCCTCCCTGAGTTTGACGGTGCCTTCATGGACAGCCACGAGATCGGTCGCTGCTATGGGACAGGGATGGCGCTCTGGTGCCTCGCGACCTTGAGTTCAATGAAAGAGTTCAATGAAATAGGTGCTAACTGACTGGACTCGATGTCCTAGGTTTAACCCATTGCCCTGATGTTCACCTCTTCCAACCGAACAAAATTACAAACTCACAACGCTTCCTCCCCGAGCTAACTGGACGGACTCGCACAGCACTCCTCTGTGGCTGGGCGATGTATTTGATCTCCTTCGGTCTCCCCATGTTGGACGACATGTGGGGCTATGACGGCTTCTGGATCTACTTCGAGTTCCCATGGAAGATCTCTCTAGATTCCGACTCACTGACTGGGCTGGCCATCAATCTCTCAAACCTCGTCATGATCTTGAGCCCCCTCCTGCTGCTCAAGGGCTTCAAGCCTCGCGTGCTAGGTGTCATGCTCTTCTTGGGGTTTCTCCACAATTCCCGCCTCATCTGGAACCTCGAGCCCGATGACATCATGAATACGGTGGTCGGTCTCTTCCCCGCCTACTATGTCTGGTGGCTCTCCTTCCTCGTATGCGGCGTCGCTCTCTGGCGCGCTCCAGCCGCAAGAGCTTGAGAAAGATAGAATCACTCCGAATCGCTGAGCACATCCGCTCGCAATTCCAGCTCGACTGGGAGGGCATCCATGGCCCCGCGCACTGGGCGCGAGTCCGTGCTATCGGTCTAGAGCTCGCAGACAGCACCGGCGCAGACCCGCTCGTCGTCGAGCTCTTCGCCTGGTTCCACGACTCTCGCCGCTTCAATGACTCCTACGATCCAGAGCACGGGAGCCGGGGCGCCGCCCTCGCCGCAGAGCTCTGTGGCGATCTCTTCACCGCGACCGATGCTCAGATGGCGCTCCTTAAAGAGGCCTGCTGCGGACACAGTGATGGACACCTCCAAGCAGACGTGACCGTGCAAACCTGCTGGGACGCCGACCGCCTTGACCTCGCTCGCGTGGGCATCATTCCGGACCCGAGGAAACTCTGCACGGAGGCCGCGCGCTCACCACTCCTCCGAAAGAAGGCCATGGGGCGCTCCGAGCGCTGGAGTCGATGGAGCTGGGCCCGACGCTGAGAGCGATCGCTCTTCAGCGGATGTGGCAGGTGGGCTCAATCCCACGCTTCTCAAAATAGCGC
>JAPKBY010000055.1 GCA_028823185.1 Planctomycetota bacterium | reverse complement strand
GTCCTCGCTGATGGTCTCTCTGGCGGTGATCGCCTGCGCTTCGGACCCACTCGGCACCATGTGCTCGGCATGCGAGTCCTCTTAGCCGATGGGACGATCACAAAGACCGGCGGACGCTTAGTGAAGAACGTGACAGGCTTCGAGATGCATCGGCTCTACGCAGGCTCTGCAGGCAGCCTCTGCATCATCCTTGAGGCCACCATGCGACTCTTCCCAGCCCCAGCAGAGCGAGCTTTTGGAAAAATAGACTGCGGCTCTCTAGAAGAGGCGCTTCACCTCTCAGCCGCGCTCTCTGCACCGCCGCTAGAGCCGACCGCCATCACGCTCTCAAAGTTGAACCAAGAGTGGTCGCTCTCCGTGACTCTCGATGGACGCTCAGAGCGAGTGAACAGAGAGCGCTCCATTGCAGAAGAGCGAGCCCCGAGAGCAGAGTGGTCACTAGGAGCAGAAGCGGATGCCGCTTACGTCAACACGCGGGACTCTTCACCGGAAGAGGGAGACACAGCTTCGCTGCGCGTCAGCGTCCGCCCCTCCAGACTCCACACCATCCTGAAGCTGGTCCTAGCACACGCTCCGACCGCTCGTCTCCTCGCCCATCCAGCCGTCGGGACCCTCGAACTCAGCCTTGATGAGGGCTCAGAGCACTCGAATCTCGTCACAGAGCTGCGAGAAGCCAGCGCCACCGTGCGCGTACGCGGCGCGAGTGATGACGCGGCTCCCCGTAAGACCGCCGCGCTTGAAGCGCGGCTACAGCAGGCGCTCGACCCTGAAGATGTCTTCTGTGGGAGGCCCTAGATGAAAGCTCAGACACTGATCGACTACACGCGCACCCTCGACTGCATTCACTGTGGGCTGTGCATCAGCGCTTGCCCCACCTACAAGCTCACCGCCTCTGAGCCTTCGAGTCCGCGCGGAAGGATCCACCTCATGCGCGCGGTCGCTGAAGGAGAGATCGAAGCTGACGCCTCCTTCGCCGAAGAGATGGACTTCTGCCTCTTGTGCCGCCACTGCGAGAGCGTCTGCCCCTCAGGCGTGGAGTTTGGCGCGCTCATGGAGCACACGCGCTCTGAGCTTGGTCCCAGAACATTCCTCGGCCGAGTGAGCAGCAAGCTAGGCTTCGGATTGCTCACGAAGAGACCTCTGCTTCGCTTAGTCGCAGCGTCTCTGCGCTTAGCTCAGCAGACTGGACTCGTGCGCCTCATCGCGCCGCTCCTCGGTGAGAGAGGTCAAGCGCTCACCAACCTCCCTTCTATCCCCTCGGCCAAAGAGCGCGAGCTCTTACCCGAGCGGACCCCCTCCTCAAGAGAAGACTCCACCCCGGTCACGCTGCTAGAGGGCTGCGTCATGCCGGAGCTTCTAGGACGAGTGAACAGAGCGACGGTCCGTGTCTTAGCGGCCGCTGGTCATGAGGTCTTGGTACCTGCCAATCAACCCACATGCTGTGGCTCTCTTCAGGCACACAATGGCGCCCTCGACGAGGCTCGAATCCTCGCGAAGCAGGTCATCGCGGCCTTCGAGGAGACAGGCGAGATCCCGGTCGTCACCAACAGCGCAGGCTGCGGCTCACACATGAAGGAGTATGCCAACCTCTTCGAAGACGAGGCGGACTGGAGAGAGCGCGCCGAGCGCTTCAGCGCGCGAGTCAAAGACCTCTCTGAGATCTTGGCAGAGCGCCCGCTCACAGCTCCGATCACAGAGAATGTCAGCGGTCCGATCACCTATGACGATCCCTGCCACCTCTGTCACGGGCAAGGCGTCCGCAGTGAGCCGCGAGCGCTCCTCGATCAGACAGGTCACGAGCGCGTCGAGCTAAGAGACAGCGAGAGCTGCTGTGGATCTGCCGGCATTTACTCCGCCTTACGCCCCAAAGACGCCGCGCTCATCCTCGAGCCCAAGCTAGAGGCCCTAAAAGACTCGGGCGCAAAGACCCTCGTCACTGCGAACCCCGGCTGCCAGCTCCAATGGCAAGCAGGGATCAAGAGCAGAGGGCTCGACGTGGAGGTCCTCCACATCGCAGAGCTCCTCGAGCGCTCACTCGAAGCTAGAGATTAGTCGATGATGAAATCATCGAAGAAGTGCACGAGGTCCTCGTCTGGAACCTCTTCTTGCCCATTGATCGCCATGAACATGACGACGACGAGCCCAGGGTCTTCTTCAGGCGTGATGTCGACCACGGCTGAATAACCCGAATTGGCTGTATTCGCGTCCACGCCTCCAAAATCAAAACTCACATTGGCTTGGTTGAATCGCATTACCGGACGCTCTCTTGAGCCAATCAACACAGTAGAGAGCTCTTCATCTGTGCGTTCACCGACGCCCATCACTCCGGCCTCAACCTCAGGGTTAAAGAACGCCTCTCTGCCCTCTGCTGCGTCTCCCGAGTCGAAGTAGTAAACAGAGACCATATAGCCGGTGTTCACATCCATAAGGATGTAGTACTCCAGCCCGAGCGACCATCCGAACATGAGCTCCAGCCCGCCAGGGCGCTCCTCAAAGGGGAGGATCCTGTCGAGCTTCGCCCACTGCGCTTCAGGATCGATCGCGTTCTTCACCTTGCCCACGCAATAGATGCCTCCGCCGATCGAGAGAATGATCGCGAGCAAGCAGCCGCCACCACATCCCCACAACCAAGTAGGCAAGAAACAGCCGCGCTTCTTTACGGGAACTCCCTCTTCCTTCCCCCACTCAAGCTCCGTGTCTCCGAGCGGCTCAGCTTCAGTCATGCTTGTCTCTTCTTGTGTCATCTCTCGCTCCAATCGTAAAAGCCCTTGCCGCTCTTCTTACCGAGGTCGCCGGCGGCGACCTTGTCCTTCAAAATTTGTGGCGCCTTGAAAGTATCACCTAACTCGGACTGCAAATACTCCGCGATGGAGAGCCTCACGTCTAGACCGACGAGGTCCGTCAACTCGAGCGGGCCCATCGGGAATCCATAGCCGAGCTTCATCGCCTTGTCGATGTCCTCTGCAGAGGCGACACCTGACTCCAGCATACGCATCGCCTCCAAACCGATCACGAGCCCGAGGCGGCTCGAAGCGAATCCAGGTGTGTCCGTCACGAGGATCGGCTCCTTCCCCATGCGACGCCCAAGCTCCATGGCGCACTCGATGGCAGCATCAGAGCTCTCTCCTGTCTTCACCACTTCGAGCAGCCTCATGATGTGGACGGGATTAAAGAAGTGCATGCCGACTACTCGCTCAGGATGGAGAGCAGCCGCAGCGATCTCACCGATCGGGAGCGAGGAGGTGTTCGTCGCCAAGAGCACATCTGCCCCCAGGCGCTCACCGAGATCCTTAAAGATCGAGCGCTTCAGCTCGAGGCGCTCAGGAGCCGCCTCGACGACGAGCTCGACACCCTCGCAGGCCTCATCCATAGACGCTGTCCCGCTGAGACAGGTGAGGGCCGCGTCGCGATCCTCTGCCGTCACCTTGCCCCGCGCGACTCCCTTCGCGAGGTTGGCCGCGATCTTGCCCAGTCCGCGATCCACGGCGTCCTCATCTATGTCGAAGAGGCAGGCTTTGACACCACACATCGCGAGGACCTGCGCGATCCCATGTCCCATCGTCCCTGCGCCGAGCACCGCGGCCTTCTGAATCTCTTGAGCGTTCATGGCTGAGAGGATAACGAGCTTGTGGCTCAGGAGCCCGGAAGGAGCACTAGCTTCCCGTTGACCTTGCGGGCCTCGAGCAGCTCGTGAGCGGTCTGGACCTCTGAGAGGGGCAGCGCGTGATCGAGGACAGGCTTAAAGATGCCGCTAGCCGCTCGCTCAAAAATCGGAGCGAGCGCGCTGCGCGGCCCCATCGTGCTCCCCAGGACAGAGATGTTCTTGATGAAGAGGTGAGGCAAGAGGAGCGTGACCTTCGATCCTGTCGTGCCACCACAAGTGACCAGCCTGCCGTTGCGAGCGAGGCAGCGCATCGAGCCCTCCCAAGTGGCGGGTCCGACGTGCTCAACGACGACATCACACGCGCCGCCCTCCAAGGCTGTTCGCACGGCCTTCGGCCAAGCCTCATCACGATGATCGATCGCGTGGTCTGCGCCGAGCTCTTTGACCAAAGCTAACTTCTCGTCTGAACCAGCCGTCGCCACGACGCGTGCGCCGAGGTCCTTAGCGATCTGAATCGCAGCAGAGCCGACGCCCGAGGCGCCACCTAGGACGAGGACGGTCTCGCCAGCCTTGAGCTCAGCGCGAGAGATGACCATCCCCCAAGCCGTGAGAAAGACGAGCGGTAAAGCGGCAGCGGCCACCGGATCCAGTCCCTCCGGGAGCAGAGTCAGGTGTCGCTCTGGCATGACGACGAGCTCGCAGTCGAGCCCATCTGAGTGCTCTCCACGAATCCTGTAGTCGGAAGACAGGTGATCATTCCCAGCGAGATCATGGGCGGAAGCCCCGGATGAATAGCCCGGCTCCAAGACGACGCGGTCGCCCACTTTGAAGCTCGTCACGCCATCGCCGAGCTCAACGACCTCTCCTGTTCCATCACAGCCTGGGATCATCGGGAGGGGCAGCGGCATCCCAGGCATCCCGCGACGTACCCAAAGATCTAGGTGATTCACGCTCACCGCTAGGACGCGGCACAAGACCTCGCCCGGGCCCGGGGTCGGCTCCGGCAGATCGACGATCTTGAGGACCTCCGGTCCTCCATGCTCATGAACTTGAACAGCCTGCATGTCTACTTCCCCTTAAAGGTCGGCTTGCGCTTCTCAACGAAGGAACGAATCCCCTCTTGAGCGTCTTCACTGGTGAAGAGCTTGGCCTGCAGCTCTCGCTCGAGCGCGAGCCCAGACTCCAGCGAGACCTCAAGGCCTGATTGAACGGCGCGCTTGATGTTCCCGACAGCGAGCGCCGCCTTAGCAGGTGTGCAGTAGCTGCGCGCATAGTCGAGCACAGAGTCCATGAACTCCGCGTCACTCTCAGCGTCGTAGAGCTCGTCCACGATCCCCATCTCGAGCGCGCGCTCATAGTCGAAGAGCTCACCGCTAGCCATGGCTCGGATCGCGCGTGACTTACCTAAGATCCGCGCCAGACGCTGAGTTCCACCTGTTCCAGGCAAGACGCCCAGCGTGACCTCTGGGAGTCCACACTTCCCGGAACCTCTGCGCGCGATGCGCAGGTCGCAGCCGAGCGCGACCTCTAAGCCGCCGCCGACGCAGTGTCCGCCTAGGGCTGCGATGACCAGTTTCGGAGTGTGCTCTAAGCGCAAGAGCGTCTCGTTCGCGTGTAGACAGAAGGCGTATTTGAACTCAGGGGTGACCTCATCAAGCATCGAGATGTCAGCGCCTGCGCAGAAGAACTTCTCTCCCGCGCCCGCGATCACGATGACTTGAACCTCGCTGTCGAAGCGCGCTCGTAAGATCGCCTGGTCGAGATCACACATCATCTCGTGGCTGTACCCGTTGGCAGGCGGGTTCGTGAGAGTGACTAGGCAGACGCCACCACCGCTGGTGTATGTCGCCTTGGCGTTGGAGAGGGCCACCGGCAGAGGAAGCGGGGCAGGTTTGGATTGTTCGCTCATAGCTAAGTAGGGGTCCACAGAAGGGACGCGATCCTACCTCTTAAGAGCGGCTCAGCGAACTCGATATCGGTTGTCTATCGGCGGTGTGAGCGAGCCACCCTTGAAGCGCTGCTCTAAGAGCGTCCTCAGGTAGATCTGATCATGAGTGACGCTCTCTGCCTCTGCGAGCAAGAGGAAGTTGTCGCCTCCCTCAGCGAGGAAGTTATTGGTCGCCACTCGATAGGTGCGCTTCGGATCCAACGCCTCTCCGTTCACCAAGACTCCGACCAGCTTGGGCTGATCTCCACCCGTGACCTCCAAGGTCAAACCGCTGACCTCTAGACCTGAGTGCGATGTGCCTTCGACCGCTTGGCGCAAGGTGCCCTCTAGGTGCTCCCCCTTGAGCTCCAGCAAGACAGGGTGATTGCCGAAAGGCAGGATCTCGAAGAGATCTCTCCTTGTGACTGCTCCCTTGGGGAGATCGCATCGAATTCCGCCCCGGTTCTGGAAGGCGCACTCTGCGTCGAAGTGCGCTCGGAAGGTGTCGGCGATGAGGTTCCCTGCAGGAGAAGACTCCAATGAGGACTTCGCGCGCGTCAGCGGGGCCGTGAGCTCTCCCACGACCTCCTTCATCTTCGCCTCGCTCTTCGCGACGAGCGCCGCGCAGAGCGCATCGACGACCTCTGAGCGAGCCTCGCCTGCAGGCTCATCCAAGAGGCTCACGACCTTGTACTCACTTCGGAGCACCTCATGTGTCTCCGAGTCGAGCCACAGATCTAAGCGGCCGAGGTTGCTGGCCTTGCTGCCGACCTGGCCGATGAGAACCTCACCCTCTATGACACCCTCTCTCAGATAAGTATGAGAGTGGCCACCGACGATGAAGGGCAGATCCGGATGTGCTTGGGCGATCAATCGATCCGTGTCGACGCCGAGATGCGTCGCTGGGATGACGAGGTCGACGGCCTCTCCAAGCTCGGCCCGCACGCGCGTCAGCTCTACGACAGGGTCAGCGAATGAGAGCGCCTTAGCGTCTGAGTGAGTGATGCTGGGCGTCACAGGCGTGAGGAGCCCGACAACAGCGACCTTCAGGCCAGCGCGATCAAAGATCCGGTGAGACGGCGCTAAGGACACGCGCTCTCCATCCTCAGCGCGCACATTCGCGAGCACGGCCGGCGCACCCGTCGCTTGAATCATCGCCTCGAGCGAAGCCAAGCCGTGATCGAGCTCGTGATTACCGACACACATCGCGTCATAGCCCACGGCGACCATCGCCTCCACGAAGCTTGCGCCCTCATTCATCAAGCCCTCTGGGGTCCCTTGAGTCCAATCTCCCCCATCAAGCAAGAGGACGTTCTGCTCTCCGACCTCTTCATGCACGGCCTTGACCATCGCGGCCAAGCGCGGGAGGCCCCCGACCTCAGGCGGTGGGTCCCCCTTCAGCCAAGTCGCTGGACGAGGCTTCGCCTGTCCGTGCACATCATTGGTGTGCAGGATGACGAGATGACTCTCCTCGATTCGCGACGCGGGATGAAGACCGACGCACAGCGCGGCCAGAAGGAGTCCGCTGAGTCTCAACACTACCAACCGTTGACTTGAAGCTCTTTCGGAGACCGAAGCTCGACAGAGTAGACGAGGTCGCCCTCATCATTTGCAGGCACGTCTAGGATCCAGGTGTAGATCCCCTTCTCTTCACGCTCTTGGTCCCAACGCTCTCCCTTCGCGAAGGCTGGCTCGCTCAACGGAATGAGAACCTCCAAGCGTGAGTCCTTCGTGATGGGCACGCTCTCTCTGACGATGACCGTTATTGAGCCGTCGTCGTTCGTCACAGTGCTGCCGTGATTCTCAAAGTGCACTCGCCATGACCTGCGCCTGCTCATGGTGTTTGAGAGGAAGCCTGGCTCCTCATCGATGTCCTCAAACAGAGTGTGCTCGACGCTGACCATGGGAGCCGCGCCGAGGTGAAGCGTGAACTCTTCTCCCACCTGCACGGTCTCAAGCCAAGCATCCCCGAGATAGTCTGCGCCGAAGAAGACAGCAGCGTTGCCCGGAAGGAGGGTCCACTCGCTCGTGTTCGTCGCGATCCCGCGCAGCCAAACGGTCGGATCTAACGCGGGCGCGCAATAGTATTCGGGGTCAACATCGAGGGAGGACTTTCCGACGAGCACGAGGGTGGGCTCATCTTTTGACTCGATGGTCTCAGAGCGGGCGATTCGATATCGAAGCGAGAGCCCCTCCGATTCAACAGCAGCGAAGAGACGGTCACGGACACCAAAGTCAGCCGAGCCGGTGACCATACTTTCAATAACCGCCGTCTCCGCCATCGCGCCGGGGGCGCCGCCTCCCCGACCGCCAAACCTCTGCCCCTTGGATTCCTTCTTCACGGTAACCCACTGGCTATAAGGATCAGGCCCCTGAGCACCAAGCTGAGGCTGTGCAGTAGAGAGCATCAGCTCAACATCGTTCCAGTTCTCGCGTGTCTCTTGCAGGACCTCTGCGCGATAAACGAGCTCTACGCTCGCTGCATCCTTAGCCGTTCTCAGATCGTAGACGGGGCTCCAGCTAGCGCTCTGTACGACGTATTCGATCTCGACCGTCGCGCCACTTGCGGTGCAGCCGACAGTCTCAACGATCACGTCAATGACGGCGACCAAGGCGCCAGCCGAGGCGTCACCGATCTCGTGTTTCATCTGCTTGATCGCGTCCACTCGATCAGCCATCTCCCAGCCGAGCTCTCGGCTCTCTGCCAAGACCGCCGTCATCCGAGCTGACAAGAAATCAAAGCTGGCTGACCAGGCCTCTGTCGGAGCTTTACCCTCGCTCAGAGCGCTCGCGCTCGCCTGCTGTTCTCTCTCAAATAGACCTACGAGATGATCCCTCATCAGCTCGTTAACACGCCC
>JAPKBY010000567.1 GCA_028823185.1 Planctomycetota bacterium | reverse complement strand
CGAAAAGGCGGGCATGTCTTCGTCTGTGTCGGCGCAGCACCGAAAAAAGACGACCCGGAGCTCTTGCGCATCCAACGGGAGCTTAGGCTAGTGGTTGGTCCGCCGCCCTCGAGCAACTCCGGCGACTTCGAGAGCGCCTACGTCTACAACATCGATAAGTTGATTCAGCGCTAGCTGCGACTCAGCCTCTCAAAATTTGAACATCGCTCCAGCACCTCTGGGGCAGCAAAGAACACCACTAACCAATCCATTCTTATGAGCATCCACAGCAGCCTCCGCGGCGTAAACACACTCGTTGGCCAGAGAAGCGTCCTCACTCGCACTGAGCGCCTCGAGCGCCTAAAGAAAGAGGGTCGCTTCGACCCTGAGACCGACTCACCCCAAGGCCTCCCTAAGGTTCGGACGAACTTTCGAGTGAAGTCGAAGAAGAAGGAAGAGGAAGAGGAAGAGGGCGAGGTCAAAGAGGAAGAGTAGAGCTTTGCCCCGCCTGCCCGGCGGGAGCCTGGGTGTGAATTGCGCCCATGTAACGGACTCCTTGGAGCGATCCTGGAGTCCGTGCTCATTCAATCTGACTCCGGCGACTCATTCATGTCTGTCCAAGCCACCTCGCTAATGACGGCGCCAGTGCTCGAGGTCTTCTCCTCATTTCAAGGGGAGGGCTTATACGCCGGCAGCCCACAGGTCTTCTTTCGTTTAGCGGGCTGTCCTCTTCGTTGCGCATGGTGCGACACGCCGGGCTCATGGGAGCTCACTGAAGGAGCGACTGCGAAGCTGCGAACTGCGAGCGGACTGAGGCAGGAGCAGGCTCAGGTCTCACCGGCTCAAGCTGTGGAATGGATCCAAGAGGTAGACCCCTCGGGGAGACAGACGGTTAGCGTGACGGGCGGAGAGCCGCTGATGTGGACGGACTTCTTGCTCAAATTGCGCCCACTCCTCGGGCGACGGCGGGTTCACCTTGAGACCGCTGGGGCTCATCCAGAGAGCTTGCTGCGAGTCCTGGACGCATTCGATCATGTCAGCGCTGACCTGAAGCTGCCTGAAGATATGGGCGCGCCATCAGCCGTCGGATTTACCGAGCCTGAGGCCAGCCCTCGGACACCAGATGAATGGCGTGCTGTGCGCAGGGCCGTCCTTAAATCGCTCTCAGGCAGGGATGCTTGCTCAAAGCTGGTCGTTGCTGGAGGGCGTGATGTGAGCGCTTATGAGCAGATTTTTGACGATCAACAGGGCTGCGCGCCGGATCTAGCGCTCTTCCTTCAGCCCGCCACACCGATCGCTGGAGTCAGCGCTCCAACGCTAGCGACGATGGAGACCCTGCGGGCATCTGCCGAATCTCGTGGCCTCCGTACGAGCGTCCTCGGGCAGCTTCACAGAGCTTGGAAGCTCCCCTGAGCGCCGCGACGCCCTGACTTAAAGTACTCTTCTCCCCTGATCATGAATGAATCCAATAAACGCCTCGCGCGCGTCTGCCTCGTCGGCCGCCCAAATGTCGGGAAATCTACATTGCTCAACCGCATGTGTGGGAGCCGTGTGTCGATCGTCGAGCCTACCGCTGGGGTGACGCGAGATCGAATCGCGGTCCAGGCGCGGCTCTTCTCTGGTCGAGACGAGCGCTGGGTTGAAGTCATAGACACCGGGGGCATCGGGATCGTTGACCGTGACGACTTGGGGCCGCGCGTAGAGGAGCAGGTCGCGACCGCGATGGCTGG
>JAPKBY010000566.1 GCA_028823185.1 Planctomycetota bacterium | reverse complement strand
ATCAAGCTCAACGACGCTGGTGTCTCCTCCGAGCAGGTTGTCGTGGTGCTCCACCCCAAGCGTCCCAGTCTCTCCTTCGGCGAGAGGAGTTTGGCAGGCGCTCTGCGCTGCGAAGATCGCGAGGATGCAGGCGCGTTGGAGGGAGGATGCTTGTCGATTTGTCATCTGCTCTCCCCTGAACGTAGCGTGTGCCCCGAGGTTCAGGGCATCCGTTCTCTTCTCTTGTTATCTCATTTCGCGAGCCTGTGTATTTAGCGACGATGGGGTTAGAGATGCTCGAGATGGACGGCTTGAAGGGAGTTGGTAGGATTCGGGAGTGGCGAAGTATCGTGGTCTTGTCGCAGTGGGACATGCGTTGAATGTGGCGCTGCTTTTCATTGTTAGAAACCGCGTCTCCTCATTCATCTTCATCGTCCTGGCCTTGATCTTTGGCTTCTGGGGAGTGGCAGAGTTTTGGGATCTCGTCGGCAATGCGATTCGAGGAGACCTCTCGGGTTAGAGAGTCGGGGCCCAAGTCGCGGACTCGCGAACTTTGCAAGAGCGCTGCGTGCTCCTAGAACTTCACAAGCTTCCAACCTCGACGGTCATCTGTTGGTTCCTTAGGATCGCGCGTGATGAGCTCTTCCAATCTTCCATCGCAGACGTCTCGTACGCTTGATCGCGGCCTGACGCTCCTCCCCGCGATCGGGATCATCCTCGCCAACGTCATCGGAACGGGCGTCTTCATGAAGGCCCGCGTCATGATGGCGAATGTCGGGACGCCTTGGCTTGTGCTGGCCGCATGGCTCGCCGGAGGCGCCCTCACCCTCGTCGGATCCCTCGTCTTCGGAGAGCTCAGCGCGATGATGCCCCGCTCTGGAGGATCGTTCAACTTCATCGGCGCTGCTTACGGTCGTCGGTGGGCGTTCCTCTTCGCTTGGTCGCGAGCAATTGTCACCGCCGCGGGCGTGGCCGCCGTCGCCATCCTCACGGTGACCTTCTTGAACGACGCGCTCGGCGCCTCACTCTCGCCTCTTCAAATCAAGCTCCTCCCGGTCTTGGTCATCGCCATAGGCACAGCGCTGAACCTCATCTCGGTGCGAGCCACCGGCGGCGTGGCCACGGCGCTGACGAGCATCAAGGTCTCCATCCTGCTCACCATCGCGATCGGCGCCTTCTGGCTATCAGATGGCAGCTTCGCGCACTTTGGCATGAGCGGTGCAGCGGGGGCGGGGCACGGAGTCCCCGAGAGCGCACGCCTCGGGCTGAGCGGATTTGGGGCGGCTATGGCCGGTGCCCTCTGGAGCTACAGCGGATGGTCCATCATCGCGACCATCGGCGGCGAGGTCAGGGACCCGGGCCGGGTCCTCCCCAGGGCGATGATCTTCTCGACCCTGCTGGTGATGGGGCTCTACCTCCTGATCAACGCGAGCTACTTCTTCGTGTTGACACCTTTCGAGATCGCTGACTTCCCTGAAAACACATCTGTTGCGGTCGCCACCTTCCAGCGATTCGCTGGGAGCGGAGCGGCGAGCTTCCTCGCGGTGGGGCTTGTCATCTCGGCTTATGGAACGATGCATGTCTCCCTGCTCGTCGCATCGCGTATCCCTTATGCCATGGCCAGCCGGGGGCTCGCGCCGGCGTCTTTTGGCAAGCTCAACTCCAAGAACGTCCCCGCGGTGTCCGTGATCGCGATCGCCGTGTGTGCTAGCGGGCTCGCCCTGAGCGGAACCTTC
>JAPKBY010000054.1 GCA_028823185.1 Planctomycetota bacterium | reverse complement strand
ACAGAGTTGAGGTTGCAGCTAGACCAACTCTTAGACACGGCGAACACAACACTCGGGGGTAAGCACCTCTTCTCCGGTTCAAAGGTCTCTGGACCGGCTTATGGTGTATCCGGGAGCTCATCAGACGCACGCTACACCTATCAAGGGAGCTCTTCAGCGTCCTCGATTGAGATTGGAAACAACGTAAGAACAGAGAGCCTCTTGTCCGGCGAGGATGCTTTTGGAAAGTTCGAATACAGCGGCATCTCTTTTTCCGGCTTGACCGGTTTGGGCGAGGGTGTCCGAGCCAATGAAGGAACAGGATTTGAAAATGTGACCCTGAGGCATGACCTTACGAGTGGGGCTCCTGGCGCAGGCGTGAGCCTCGCTAGCGGAGGCGCATCGGACACCATCTTGGGTGTACACACCCTCAACATTAACGGGGTGGCGGGCACGGTCTCTTTGGATGGCGGCGGACCGATAGCTCTTCCGCAAGGGGGAGACTCGGACTACACAAACTTTGTTGTCACAAACGAAGACGGCGCAGAGGTCCACCTAGACTTCAGCGGATATGCCGGTGGCTCGAGCACTTCGACATTGACGGGCGAAGGGTCAATCTCGATTGATGGGACAAACTTCACAGCTTTGACCTTCACAGAGACTGACCTAGAGCTCATCGACGAGAAGTCCGGGGCAGTGCTTCACGTTGACGCGACCAAGGTCACTCGGGCCGGCGTTGAATTGGTCAGCTTTGACGGTGCTGCAAACATCTTCGACGCCATGCTCGGTGCGATTCACGACCTAGAGAATGGTCATGAGTTGAACGCTAATGAGATGACGGCGCGTCTCGAAATGCGCCTGGGTGAGATAGACCGCAATCACGAGAACTTGCTTCAGAGCATCTCTGTATTAGGCGCACGCTTGAGCAGGATCGAGTCAGCACTTAGCAGCCTTGATGGTATGGACACAGAGTTGACTTCGCATCTAAGCGCAGTCGAAGACGTCGACCTCGCGAGCGTTGTGACTGACGCGACACAAGCGGAGCAGACGATGCAGCTAGCGCAGATGGCTGGTTCACGCCTGATGCAGAATTCACTCCTTAACTTCCTGAGGTGATCCCATGACAAGTCAGCAACCCATCTCAACGAACACAAACAAGCTTCACATCGAAGGCGTGGCGCCGGCAAAGCCCGCTAACGAAAAGTTCTCCGTCGATTGCGCAGCATTCAAGGCGGTTCTTGAGCGACTAGAGAACGCTGCCCGAGATCTCTCTAAGCGAAGTGAATCTCCCATGGATGCCAAAGAGCTTTCGGGAGTTGTCGCTGATGCAGCGAGCAGCCTCGGTGATGCGCTCGCGCTTCGCGACTCGGTGCTGGATGCCTATCGAGGGGCAGAGCAAGCTTCCAAGGCTGAGAGCGAAGAGGCAGCATGAAGCTCGACGTCGAGACCTCAACCGAAGAGGCCGCTGAGCTGATGAGGTCGATCTTGAGGCCTCAAGGAGAGCTAACCTCAGAGTATCCGCTCGTCTTTGGCGATGGTGCGCCGGGGCAGCTGCTCGCGATACGAGAGGGCGATCTGGTCGTGTCTTCCTGTGCGATCTTAAAGCGTGACCTTGTCTATCCCGAAGGGACCACCCCAGTCGGATTTATCGGATCCGTAGTGACACATCCAGAAGTTCGCGGGCAGGGCTACGCAACAAAGCTATTGCAGTTTGCAGAAGAGACGCTGCGAGCGGACGGCTGCCAGCACGCCCTGCTTTGGGCCGACGACCCGGTCTTCTATGCGCGGCGCGGATATGCGCTGGACGGACGCGAGGTAGATTTCCTCGTCGACCGAACACTGGGCGCATTCCCAGTGACAGACATGAAGGTAAGGGCCATGCGCGCAGAGGAGAGCGGCGTTGTGCACGACCTCTATTCCAAACATGCTTCACGAGTAGGAAGAAGCGCCGCTGAGACAGCGACGCTCTTGTCTTGTCCTCGCATGATCGTGCTAGTGGCGGAATTGGAAGGAGAGGTGCGCTCTTATCTTTGCTTCGGACGCGGCGCGGACCTTGAAGGCGTCGCCCATGAGTGGGGTGGAACACCAGAGGGCGTAATGGCCTGTCTAGATGAGTTGCTCGCTGAAAATGAATCGGTCTTTGTCATGGCACCTGGTGATCCTGGGGCGATGGGGGAGCACCTCGATTCACTCGGAGCGCTAAGGGCTTACGGCCGATTAGGCATGAGCAAGCCTTTAGTCGGAAGTGAGGGTCTCCCCGAAGGGGCCTTCATCTGGGGCCTAGACTCGATCTAGGCTTGCTCGTTGTAATTTTCAGGGAAGAGTTGGCGCTCTACAGCCTCCACAACAATGTGGATGACCTTGATGTGGAGCTCTTGAATGCGTTCTGCGCTCTTAGCATGAGGCATTACAATGCCTATGTCGCAGAGAGGGAGCGCTGAGCCGCCGCCGTTGCCCAATAGTCCGACAGTTCGAACCCCACGAGAGCGAGCCTCTTCAAGCGCTCTTAAGATGTTCGGCGACTCTCCACTCGTAGAGATCACTAAGAGCAAGTCGTTCTCTTTGCCGTGTGCAGCGACCTGTCGGGAGAACACTTCAGCGTAGCCAAAGTCATTCGCGATACAGCTCAGATGAGAGGGGTCGCTAAATGAGAGCGCGGCCTGCGCGGCGCGGTCAGACCGAAAACGTCCTGTCCACTCTTCTGCAAAGTGCATGGCATCGCACATGCTCCCTCCATTGCCGCAAGACATGAGCTTGCCGTTGGAGCGTAAGGTGCTGAGGATGAGGTCTCTGAACTGCTCGATCGCGCCGAGGCACGACTGGTCAGAGGCGAGCGCGGCTAGAGAATCAGCTGCTTCGCTGAGAGCGGCGCGGATGGGATCATTGGAGGAGGTCATGCGGTGGCATTCTGCGCTTGAAGGGTCAAGGGGACCAGTGTTGAGCTTAAGATGAGCCAAGAAAGTGCGAGAGCCTTAAATAGCATAAACCCCTGTATTTAACAGAGTTACAGATGTGGCCTGAGAGGATTTCCCGAGGAGTGGGATCTAAACACCCCCAGATCTCGTTTTAGGTGTGAAGGGGTAACTAACCATGATGAAACTAGGAAACATATTACAGAGGACGCGCGGCAAAGAGTCGCGAGTCCAATTCGCACGCAGGCTGGGTCTCTCGTACACATTTGTACGTGCGATGGAACACGGCATGCGACATCCCTCTGATCGCGTTCTCGTAGAGATCGCAGACAGATTGGGACTCGACTCCTCGGAGCTTCTCCTTGCGGCTTATTGTGATCGCTCGCCGATGTTGGCGAGGGTCCTTGAGACCAAGGGAATCGAAGTTGAGCCAGGTACCACAGAGGGTGCACCGCAAACGACGGAATCTCGACGGGCAACAGGCCCTCAAGGGGTGATGCGGGCTAGGGGAGCGATAGACGAAGCAAGATTGAGGGAGCAGGAAACTCCTCCTCCGATCGTGCAAGTCGCCTACCGCTTCTAAAAACAGGAAAGGGAATTCAACAAGCGCCCTTACGGAGAGCACAGCTCCGTGAGGGCGCTTCCGTATTTAGAGAGAGGCGAAAGAGTCGCGCGCGCAGGAAGCAAAGCTGACACAATGTCCTCGCTGCGGAGAACCCGAGCAACAGGAGACACATTGAAGAGGCATAACCACAAGATAACAGCCGGGCTCGTCCTCCTGATGGGAGCCGGTTTGCTCGGGGTAACGATCAGGCATAACCGAGTCAGGGCAGAGAGGGCGCTTGAGCTTCCAGTGCTGTCTGATATCCCCTCGACCATCGATGTAAGCCCAGGCGCCGGAGAGGTGCTCCGCGCTTATCGCATCACTGGAATGTGCTGTGAGTCATGCACGCGCAAGCTGCATGCGCGCATCTCTGAGCTTGAAGGCGTGGATGAATGTGCGGTCGATCTGTTTGAGGAGCGGCTCTCAGTGATCGTGAGTCAAGATGTCGCACCCGAGCGACTCCTCTCGACGCTCTCTTTTGATAAGTACAGCGCAGTTGAGCTTCGATAACATCAAGCTTGTGACTCGACGTAATCTAGGGAGAGCTCTCGTTGGAACAGGCATCGCTGTCTTGCTGTGGGCAGTGCTCGCGTTTTGTAACACCACGATCGGTGGGCCACCTTCCAATCTTCACTTCGCCAATCGACGGTCCTATACGGAGATCAAGCAGGCGACACACAGCGGCTTTTTACCGCTCGCTGCGAAAGCTACAGCCGGAATGCTGATCCTGTTGGTGGGCTCGTGGGTGCTAAAGAAGGACGAAGACGCCTCTTAGGAGGCCCGTTGCCCAATGAGCGCGTCGAGCTCTGCTTGCAGGGCTGCTAAGACGTCATCATAGGAGAAGGAGCCCGCATCTTCTGGGCCGCGCTTCAGGTTCACCCGAGTAGGTCCGCACCACAGGCCGAGGTCGGCGTCATCGGTCTCGCCAGGCCCATTCACCCGGCAACCCATGACAGCGATGGTCAAGTCATGCTCCTTGGCGTATTGAGTCATCTCTTTCACTTCAGCGGCGAGCTCTATGAAGCGTTCATTCTCTACGCGACTGCAAGAGGGGCAGGCGATGATGTTCAAGCCATCAAAGAAGTTGGGGGGGACGCTGCGGAAACGCCCTGCTTCTATGTCGGCGAGGATGCTGCGACCCACGACGATCTCTGAGCCCTTGTCGTCGAAGGGTACAGTCAATGAGACGCGGATTGTGTCGCCGATGCCACGAGAGAGGAGCTGCTCGAAGGCGATTCTGGTTTTGATGATGCCGTCCGGGGGCATTCCAGCTTCGGTCACTCCCAAGTGAATAGGTACGTCTGGGCGCTCTGCGGCGAAGCGCTGATTCGCCTGAATGACGAGGCGCGGGTCGGAGTCTTTGATAGAGACGAGGTAATCTCTGAAAGAGACCTCATCGAGCAGATCGCAGTGATCTACAGCGCACTGGACGATCGCGCCGACATGGTCATCACCGAAGCGCTCTTTGTATTCAGGAGCGACAGAGCCAGCGTTCACTCCGATTCGTATAGCGCAGCCATGTTCACCTGCTGTCTCAGCAATGAACGCGACCTTGTCAGCGATGGGGCGACTCTTCTCGTGATGATGGAGATGGCCAGGGTTGTATCGGATCTTGTCTACGTGTGGCGCGACATCCGTGACGAGGCGGTAGCTCTCTTGAAGGTCCACCGAGAGGAGGGCCTCTGTTTGGCTCCGAATCTCCGCCAGGCAGGCGACGTCTTCTTTGCTGTCGACGGCGATGCGTATGAGGTCAGCGCCAGCCGCCTCGATGATGCGGACTTGCCTGAGCGTTGCCGGGACGTCACGAGTTTGCGTGGCGGCCATGCTCTGTACAGCGATCGGCGCGTCTCCACCTATGGGGAGACCGCGAACGTAGATCTTGCGTGTCTTGCGCTCGGGAATCATTCGACCGGCATAGTACTCGCGGAGGGAGGACTCTGGGACTAGGGAGGCTAGAATCACAGCCGAATGCGCGCTCGAATTGTCATCATCGGAACAGGGACGACAGCGCTGTGTCTCGCCCTAGAGTTCGCTCGGAGAACGAACCCTCTCAGGGAGCCGGTGCTCTTGATCTCAGGAGGCACCTCAGAGCCTGCTGCGCTTGAGCTGTGCTGCCATGACCTTGAGGGGAGTGGGCATGCCTTAGAGGCCAGACATGGGCTCAGGTTTTGGAGTGGGCTCTGGGCAGCGACGGGGCGTGACCCAGGTTGGAACGCTTGCGGCCTGGTCTACGAGAGCGGCAAGGAGATGGACGGCTCGGTTTGGAAGCGGCTCAGAGAGCTCGGCGCGTCAGTTCGAAAAGAGGGGGACAGGCTCCTCGATGAAGACGCGGGGACTCTCTCGACAGAAAACGCTGGGATGGCTCTCGAGGCCCTCGCCCGAGAGGCCGGTGCGATCGTGCGCAGAGGCGAGCTCGCCGAAGAGCTCATGGTTGAGAACGGGAAGGTCATTGGAGTAAAGACCTCCAAAGGTGAGATCACATCCACGGAGATAATCTTGGCTGGCGCGGAAGCGGCGGCCCTAGCGCCCGGTGCCACGCTGGTGCTTGAGAGAGAGGAGCGCACAGAGCTTTGCTTCGATGGAAAGCAGGTAGAAGGGATCGAGGCTGACGCAGCTCGCGAAGACGCGCCCATGAGAGATCTATTCTCATCCGAAGCGCTAGGAATGGGCGGAGCGGCCAGCGCATTCGAAAACCACTTTGAGGTCGAGGAACCGGACCGATCTGAGGCGGTGGCGAGAGTGAGTGCAGATGAAACGGCTTTACCTGAACAGGGGGGTCAAGTTTGGGTCATAGCCAAAGACAAGAGTGAGGCTGAGCTGTTGGCGGTCGCTGAAGAAGATTCAAACAACGAGCAGGGGAGACTTGAGCGTAGGCATTGTCTCTGGCGTGCGCCCGATAAGAGCCCGGTCATTGGGCCGGTCCTCTTAACCCAGGGCCTGTGGGTGGCGTGTGCCTTTGGCGAGAAGGCAGCCCTCTTCGCTCCTGCGTGCGCAGA
This sequence comes from Planctomycetota bacterium, assembly GCA_028823185.1. Taxonomy (GTDB): domain Bacteria; phylum Planctomycetota; class UBA1135; order UBA1135; genus JAKVCE01. The sequence goes on along the minus strand of JAPKBY010000054.1, from coordinate 1,963 downwards.
GGGCTTAGCAGCACGAATCTTAGACGGTGAGAGCGGCTGGTTTAGCGGTCAAGAATATGACCCCTCCCGCGAGGCGCTCAACTGGCAGAGCAGATCTCGCTGATCCGAACGCCATAGAGTTCTCCGACGGTGACGACTTCACCGCGAGCGATGACACGTCCATTAACGAGGATGTCGCAGGGCTCATGAGCTTCGCGGTCTAAGGTTAAGATTGAGCCTGGACCGAGCTGCATCAGGTCGGAGAGGTTCATCTTGGCGCTCCCAAGCTGGACGGTGACCTGGACAGGCACGTGCATCAGCCCGGCTACGCCGATGGGGTCCTCAGTAGAGGAACCTCCGGTGAGCGGCTCCGCTTGCATGAGGATTGCGTCTGTGGCGTTGTCGACTGCATCTTCAATTTGCTGATCGTCGCTTGTTGTTTTGTTCTTCATGGTCATTCGGCGTGTGTGTGTAAATCAGTTGGTCGGTAGGACACGAAGCTCTTCGACTTGGAGGGCGAGGCGTTCCCCGTCGCGTCCATAAGTGGCTGTGCCTGCGGCGTGCCCATCTAACGTGAGCAGCGCGTGCATTTCTCCCTTAGGTCCGAGCGCGATGACGTCGCCTTCTTCGAGATTTAAAAACTCTTGGAGGGGCAACTCGAGAGAAGCCAGCTCAGCGGACAAGACGACCTCAACGTCATTGAGATGCTCGGGCAAAGAGTCAGGACTCTCTCGTTGAGTGCGCTGCTCTTCTGTCGGCTTCACGCCCGGAAGGTAGAGATAGAGCTTGGATGAGAAGGAGTCCGTTGAAAGTTCGAGGGTGATCGAGAGGCGCTGCTCGTCATCGACAGGGGAGGCGTCGATGCTCGCTTGTAAGAGACGCTTCATGGTGAATTGATCACCTTCGCTCATTGTGAAGCCGAGCTCAGAGGAGAGCTTAGCGGCGATCTCCGTAGCGAAACCGCCAGCGAGAGAGCGCTCTAGTCCAGACAAGGGCGTGTCACTTACGGCGCCACCGCCACAGCCCAAGCTCTTCTCAATGACCCGGCGTGCATCCGTGGGGGCCCAACTGACCCAACCGTTTTGTCCGTTAACGGTGAACGACTGAACAAAGAACCCGTCGTCATCAATGCTGCTGAGGAAAGAGCTTCGGGTTGTCTCTTCAATGTGGACGAGTGTTAGGGCGAGGGCTCCGCCGAAGCGCGTCATCATGCCTTGCTCAACAGCGGGCAATGAAGAGCTGATCTTCTTTCTTATGCTGGTGAGCTGTGCGGGACCGACTCGCATCGGGCGGTTAAAATCACGCGTCGCGATGACGTCTTGATCACACACCTCTTCCCCGAGGAGCGCTTCTACTTCGGCTTGACTTAGGTCGGGCTTCACGGAGGTTTATCTCTTTGTTTTTACTGAACGACGAACTTGCGCTTTAGAACGGAGAGGATCCTGCCGCTGACACCGACGGGGACCTCACCGATGAAATCGAGCTCGAGATCACTGACGTCGATGTAGACAGAGTTCCCCGCTGCGTTTGTGACGTGGAAGTCATCTTCCGTTCCTTCAAAGGAATATGCAGCGCCGTCATCAAACTGAACGGTGTGTGCGATGCAGTCCAAATAGATGGAGTGCTTGCTGATCGGGCCGCGAAATGTAGAGAGTCTTGAGGAGACACCCGGACCGAGACCGCTATCAGAGTCGGCGTTCATCGGGTCCATTGCATCACCAAACTGAACGGCGAAGATGACCTTCTCTACTGACGATCGAATCTGCTCCATGAAGAGTTTCCCTTGGACGCCATCAGGACCGGTGAGGTCATAGACCTCTTCCATGGTCGCTGCTGACCCGACCGAGTTGACCGCGTGGTCAAGGTAGCTAACGCAGATGGGATCAGAGACCCAGCTCCTAGTCGCCTCTTCGTTATAGCTTCTGACATCAACGACGAGATCCATGACCAAGTAACGTCGTCGAGCGGCGTCGGCTAAGTTGAC
>JAPKBY010000565.1 GCA_028823185.1 Planctomycetota bacterium | reverse complement strand
CAAGACCCCAGCGATTACAGCGCCGTCTTTAACCTCGGCCTGTGCTTGAGGCGTCAAGGCAAGCTGGAGGACTCCGCTGGGCTCTTCAGGCACGCGTCTACATTGAAGCCAGAGGCTTTAGAGCCTCTGCTCTTGGGCGCCGGAGCTCTTCGCCAGGCTGAGAAGTATGGCCCCGCTCGTGAGATCATCTTGAAGGCCCTTGAGCTTGAGCCGGAGTCCTTGGCTGGATTGCTGCAAGCGTCTGCGCTCTCTCATCTCTTGGAGGAGCCGTCGGTGGCGATGGCTTATCTAGAGCAGGCGAAGGCCATCGATGCTGAGAGAGTGAAGGCGCGCGTAGAGCGTGACGAAGCGTTCGAGTGGGCGCTCGATAGCCTCTAGCGGTCCGGCCTCGGCAACGGCGGCACCCCGACCTATGGCGGGACCCGCAAACCCTAGTGAGTTAGGAGTTTAACGCTCATGAAGAGGTCTCACGCCAGCACTCTGGCATGAGACCTCTGTCTCTTTGGGCAGCGGTTTACGCCATAGAGGGTGGGCTGAAAAGATTGTGCACCTCAGATAATCCGTAATGAAAATGTGTTATGACGCACCTTTTGTTGGAAGTTGCACTATGCTTTCCGGCGACTCTCCCTAGCTAGGGAGGGATAAATCCGTCCATCAGAGAATTACACCATGACACACCACCGCCTTAAGTCGCTTCTCGAGCGTTTGCTCATCCTTCCTGCCCTCGTTCTCTGCATTGGCTCACCAGCAGTCTTCGCTGCTGCTGTCGGTGGCGGGACGTACTACGTCTCAGGAGCTGGCGATGACGCCGCAGGTGATGGCTCCGAAGCCAACCCCTGGCGCACGATCACGCACGCGGTCGAGCAAGCTGGTGGTGGCGCCCCGACGATCATGGTCGGAGCTGGGAACTACTCACCAGACTCTGGTGAGCTCCTCCCCATACAGATCGACCAGCATGACGACGCGGGGATCTCGATCCAAGGGCCTGGTGATGGCAGCGCGGTCCTCGATAGGGACGCAGTGCCCCTCCTTGGTATTTCATGGGAAATCTTCGAGGCCTCCTCCTACATCACAGGGGAGGTCGTGATTGACGGACTCGACGTAGTGTCGAACAGCGGAAGCGGAATGCTCCTGGACATGAACGAGGGCGCAGCGAACGTCACGATCAACGACATCTCTGCGGACGGTGTCGGGCTCCTGTCGGTTTGGGCCCCGTATGGCGGCGACTACATGGTCAGCAACAACGAAGTCGTCGGCGCCAGCTCGAGTGGAGTCTATGTCGGCTTCTCGGTGTCAGAGTCTTCCACGGTCACTGGAAACCTGTCTGTGGTTAACAACAGCTTCGTGGACGTTGGTTATGCGGTGTACTACACGGCCGAAGCGTCTTCTGAAGGGTCGATGGATGTGAATGTCTCAGTCGTGGGTAACGACTTCGATAGTTGCAGCTCTGCGCTCTATATGTCTTCAAGTGCTACTAGCGCGCTCTTCAACGTGAACATGGTGATCGACGACAACACCATCACGAACTGCGTTTACCCGATGTTCTTCGAGTTCGAAGCGAGCTACACCGCTGTGGTCAACCGCAACATCGAGATCACGAACAACAGCATCGTTGGCTCGAGCAGTGGGATCTACTTCACAACGAGCCTTGAGCAGAACGAGTACGCGGACTACAACGAGACCGTTCTCATCGAGGGTAACTCGATCCAGGGAGTCGGCTC
>JAPKBY010000053.1 GCA_028823185.1 Planctomycetota bacterium | reverse complement strand
AAAGGGCGAGAAGATCGCAAGTCCCGCACCACGGCAGATGGCCAAGTCGGCTCCCCCCACTTCGGCGGAACCGTAAAGATCGAAGAGCCGATAACGATCAAGAAGCTCGCCGAGGCCTTGGCATTGAAAGCAAACCAGGTCCTCAAGGTCGCCTTCACCCAGCTCGGATTTGGCGCCGTCAACATCAACTCCTTGATCGACGAGGACACAGCGATTTTGCTCGCGAGCGAGTTCGAAGTGACCGTCGAGGTCGTCCAAGAAATCAAGGCAGAAGAGACCTTGATCTCTGGCCTCAAAGAACGACGGAACAAGATTGAAACCGAGTTCCTCGGCTCACGTCCGCCGACCGTAGCTTTCTTAGGGCACGTCGACCACGGCAAGACCACCCTCCTCGACGCCTTCAGAGAGTCACAGATGGCCGAGGGAGAAGACGGCGGCATCACCCAGCACATCGGCGCCTACAAGGTCTCGACTGAGTCTGGTCACTCGCTGACGATCCTAGACACACCTGGACACGCAGCCTTCACTCAAATGAGGGCCCGCGGAGCTAGCGCTGTGGACGTCGTCGTCCTCGTGGTAGCAGCAGACTCCGGTGTTCAGCCGCAGACTGAGGAGGCTATCAGCCACGCGAAAGCGGCTGGAACCCCCATCGTCGTAGCCTTCACGAAGACTGACCGCCCTGAAGCCAACACGCAGCGAGCCAAAGAGCAGCTCTCAGGCCATGACCTCATCTCCGAAGATTGGGGAGGCAAGACTGGAATGGTTGAGGTCTGCGCACCTGAGAAGAAAGGTCTCAACGAGCTGCTTGAGCGAGTCTTCTTAGAATCGGAGATCCTTGAGCTACAAGCACACGAAGACGGTGACGCTTCCGGCGTCGTGATCGAGGCGGAGATCCTGCAAGGCAGAGGCATCGTCGCACACCTCCTCGTCCAAGATGGAACCCTCAAGAAGGGTGACGTCATCCTCGCCGGAGAGGGATATGGAAAGGTCCGCTCCATCAACGACGACAAGGGCAATGATGTCCTGTCAGCAGGGCCTTCCTGTCCCGTCGAGGTCTCAGGCCTCTCTGCCCTTCCTGGAGTCGGAGAGCCCTTCCACGTCGTCGAGCTGCTTGAGGACGCCAAAGAGGTCGCCGAAGAGCGCTCAAGGAAGATTCGTGAGAGCACCCTCGCCGATAAGCGTCGCACTGACGTCTCAGCCATCTTGGCAGCAGGCGGAAAAGCTATCGAGACCGTCAACCTCATCGTCCGCGCCGACGTCCAAGGCTCAGCCGAGGTCATGAAATCTGCGCTCACAGCACTCGACCACGAAGAGGTCAAGGTCGAAGTCCTTCAAGCCAGCGTCGGCTCAGTCACGGAGAATGACATCCTCCTCGCCTCGACCTCAGGCGCCTTCGTGATCGCCTTCCGAGTGGGCATCGCGAGCCGCGCGAGGCAGGCCGCAGAGCGTGAAGGCATCGACATCAAGACCTACCAGGTCCTCTATGAGGTCCTCCAAGATGTCCACACATTGATGGAGGGGAAGCTCTCTCCCGACTTCAACGAAGAGATCACTGGGCACGCGCAGATCAAGCGCGTCTTCAAGTCTTCGAAGTTCGGAAACATCGCTGGATGCATCGTCCTCGACGGGAAGATCAATCGAAACAACAAGGTCCGCCTCCTGCGAGACGACCAGGTCGTGTGGACCGGCCACCTGGCTTCAGTTCGTCGCGAGAAGGAAGAGGTCAAGGACATCCGCGAGGGCTTCGAATGTGGTCTTCTGCTGAAGAACTACAACGACATCCACGATGATGACATCATCGAATCCTTCGCGATTCATGAGGTCAAGAGGACCCTTGGGGCTTCCTGAGCACGAAGATTAGATGGCGAATCCCCGCACCGTCGCTCGCGTCGCCGCGAGGATCAGGCAGCGCATCTCGCACTGCCTGCAGTTTGAGATCAACGACCCGAGATCTGGAAGCATCACGATCACAGAGGTCAGGCTCTCTGCCGATCTTAGAAGCGCCACGGTGCTCTATAGCCTCATAGAGGAGAAGCATCGCTCTAAGACAGAGCACATGCTCAAAAGCGCAACGGGCTTCATCCGTAAGCAACTCGGGAGAGTCTTAGAGACTCGAGTCATCCCTGAGCTTCGCTGGCAATTCGACGACAGCCTCGCGAAGGCCTCAGCGATGGAGAGCTTGATTCAACAGGCCGTCGAGAGAGACGAAGAGATCCGCGGTGACAACCCTGTGTTCGAGTTCGTTGAGGATGAGACTGAGGATGAGACTGAGACTGAAGAAGCCTCAACAGACTCCCCCTCAGCAGATGAAGCCTAGCGCCGACGGAGCGCTCACTTCCTGAACCAAGCGGTGCCGCCGTCAGAGGTGTCCTCTACGACGATTCCACGTGCGTTCAGCTCATCCCGGGCCGCGTCTGCGGCAGCCCAATCCTTGGCCTCACGAGCAGCCTGACGCGCAGCGACGAGGGCGTCGATCTCAGCATCTGCTGCTCCCCCGGCAGCTGACTCATCAGCTCTCAAGACCCCCAAGACGCCGTCTGCGCGCTCGAGCAGCGCTAAGGCCGCATCTGCGCTCTCACCCTTGACCGAGCCCTCTAGGACATCGCTGCGCAGCACAAAGAGCGCCGCGACCGCCTTCGGGACGTTCAAGTCATCATTCATCGCAGCACGGAAAGCGGTAGATGCCGCCTCGACTCGCTCTGAACCAGCGTCCTCTGCATCAGTCAATCTCCGCAATCGATTGACGAGGTCATCGAGCCCTTCGAGGGCACGCGTGCTCTCAGTCAAGATGTCCCATGAAAAGTTCAGCGGTTGACGATAGTGCCCACGGAGCAGGGCGAAGCGCAGCGCACGTGACTCATAGCCCCGCTCAATGACATCGTCCACATTCCAGACATTACCCAAGCTCTTGCTCATCTTCCCGCCGTCGACCTGCAGGAACTTTGTGTGCATCCAGTAGGTCGCGAAGCGCTCGCCGGTGAAGCACTCAGACTGCGCGATCTCACACTCATGGTGCGGGAAGATGTTGTCCTCTCCGCCAGTGTGAATGTCGATCTGGTCACCTAAGTGGGCGCGAGCCATCGCTGAACATTCGATGTGCCAGCCGGGAAAACCATGCGGGCCAAAGTCGGTCTCCCATTTCATCAAGTGGTGCTCATCACTCTTCCAGAGCGCGAAGTCAGCGGGGTGCTTCTTCTCCTCATTCACTTGAACGCGGGCGCCCGCATCTAGCTCGTCTACGCGGTTACCTGAGAGCGCGCCATAAGCCCCGAAGCTCTTGACGTCAAAGTAGACGTTCTCGCCGGCGCGATATGCATGCCCCTTAGCCTCAAGCGCCTTGATCATCTCAACCATCTGCGGGATGTGATCTGAGGCTCTGGGATAGACCATCGCCTCCTTGCATCCGAGGGTCTGTCCGTCGTCCAAGAACTGCTGAGTGTAGTTCTCCGCAATCTTCCAGGGGTCAATCCCCTCTCGCCGAGCCTGAGCCTCGAGCCTGTCCTCCCCCTCGCCTGCGACCTCATCTGTGAGGTGTCCGACATCCGTGACATTCATCACCTGCCTGACTTCATAGCCCTCATGCTCCAGCCAGCGCCGGAGGAGGTCAGCGAAGAGGAAGGCACGCCAATTCCCAATGTGGACCCGGCTATAGACCGTCGGCCCACAGTTGTACATTCGCACCACCCCTTCAGAGAGGGGCTCGAATGTCTCCTTCTTCTTGGAGAAGCTGTTGTAGACCTGGAAGCTCAAGGGGATATCGATCGCTCTGGCGTCAGGGTATCGGCCAGGCACCCTCCCCGCAAAGGGACGAATTCACCGAGTCTTTTCCGACTAATAACCCATCGGCGCCCGCGCTCTGTAACTTGGCCTAAAGATCATGACCGCTTCTCCCCCGATCCAGCTCCTTGAAGAGCTCGGCCGCGGCTCAACCGCCGTAGTCTGGAGGGCTACCCTCACCGAGAATCTGTGTGGCATCCCTGAAGGATCAAAGGTCGCCTGCAAGCGCTACTTCAGAGGGGAGGAGGCGCGCGCCTGCCAAGAGCGAGAGGCTCGCGTGGGGGAATCCGTACAAGCAGAAGGCTTGATCCGGATCTATGCACACGGAGAGGACGCAGTGGGCCCCTGGCTCTTGATGGAGCTCCTCCCGGGCAGAAACCTCGGGGAGGTCTTAGCTGAAGAGCGCTCGCTCCCAGAGCCGCTCGTACGCTCGATCGGTCGTCAGCTAGCCGGCGCTCTGGCGGGCCTACATGAGCAAGGCATATCTCATGGCGATCTGAAACCAGAGAACGCTCGCTTAGATCAAGATGGACGCAGCGTCTTGGTCGACCTCGGATTCGCAGGCGAGCTCGAGAGCCTCAGTCAGGACCGGCGTGGCACCCCTCTCTATCTCTCTCCCGAACAGATCGATGGATCAGCCCTGTCGCCCGCTTGTGATGTCTTCGCCTTAGGGATCGTCCTCTACGAGCTCGTCACAGGTGTTCACCCCTTCGCCCCTGAAGGTGCGAGCGACACAGCTGAGATCTTTCGTGCGATAAAAAAAGGCGAGGCTCCTTTAGCTTCCGAGCACGCACCCACTGTCTCAGCATTTCTCGATCATCTCCTCGCAGAGCTGCTCCAAAGAGCTCCAGAGAGGAGACCACTCGCCGGGCAACTTTGCAGGCGACTCAAGGAAGGAGAGAAAGGGTCTTGGTGGAGGGATGAGGCAGGACGCGGAGAGTGGGGTGCTGGCGCAATGGTCGAGCACATCTCATTTGTCGGGCGCGAGGAGAGCATGCGTGCGCTCCAGAGCTCATGGTCCACCATCCCTACGGGAAGAGGTAGCGTCGTCACGATTGATGCTCCCACAGGCTCAGGAAAATCACGCCTCATTCGTGCCTTCTCAGACTCAGTGCGCCTCGAGGACCCGCTGGCTGTCGCGCTCCTCACAGAGCCCGTAGCTGTAAATGAAGCGCGTCCATGCCTCCCATTCCTGCGTCTGCTGCGTCGCGCTCTCAGGCTCCCTCCGGGCGCTAAGCAAGGTGCTCGAGAAGCCGAAGAGCTCGGGCGCTATCTCTCCCCTAACTCGACAGAGACCCTACTCCAAACCCTCGACCCAGAGTTTGATGGAGTCACTCCTTCAGCTGTTCCCCTCGCGCTCTCCGATTGGATCACCGCGCTCTCAAAGGAGCGACCTGTCATCCTCTTCTTGGACGATGCCCACCTCGCAGATGAGGGCTCGCTCACCGTCGCACACAGAGTCCTAGAGGAGCTTGAGCGCTTCCCCATCCTTCTCATCATAGGAGTGGATTCGACAAGGAAGTCTCATCGGGTCGCTCCTCTTGAACGACTCCTGGCTCGCGCTAACGCACACGAGCCGCACGGCACCATCACCCTCGCGCCCTTGGATCAAGATGCTGTCCTCGCCTTCGTGCGCGAACTCTTCTCTCCAGCTGCTCCTCGCCTCCGGCTAAGTCGAGTCCTCTGGGAACGCAGCCGTGGCAACCCAGGCTTTCTCACGGAGTTGATCAGAGGACTGGAGAGCAAAGGCTCCATCACCCGCAAAAACCCAAGCGCACCCTACGACCTCCTCGTCTCTCCTGATGAGATCCCGCTGCCTGACTCGCTCCCAAACGCGATCATCGAGTCCTACCGTGAGCTCGATGCCTATGATCGCCGCTGGCTCCAGAGGCTGAGCGTTTGCGGAGGTCGCATACGCCAGTCCTTCCTGCGCCACACTTGGCCAGAAGCGAGCGGACCAGACTTGCCAGAGGTCCTCTCTCGCCTTGTGAGCTCTGGTTGGCTACGGCCAGCTGGAGATCGCCTGCGCTTCGCCCGCCCTGCGCTACGCGAGGCGGTCTATGGCTCACTCCTAGAGACACGAAGAGTCGAGCTGCACAGAGCCATCTCGAAGTCGCTGGCTGACCCCCTCGTCTCAAGCAGGTCACTCTCCGCCGCCTTCCAGCTCGCATGGCACCTTCGAGCGAGCCGCGCTTGGGAAGAGCTCCTCTCGCGCCTCCCCTTCATCCTTCAGCGCCTAGAGCGCCGCGGACAACCACAGCGAGTGCGGAGTCTGTGTGATTGGGGAGTAGAGGCCCTCGACGCTCTCCCCTCTTCAAAGGCAAATGACAAGGAGAGGCTTCACCTCCTGGAACTCAGGGCAGATGCCTCGGATTACCTCGGAGACAGAAAGCGGCAACGCGAAGATCTTGACGCCCTCGCAGAGATCGTCGGGGATCCGGACGCAGACCCGAGCGCCACAGGACGGGTCTATCTCCTCCACGCCCGCCACGCCGCGGCGACGGGGTCTTTGGGCCTGGCGAGAGGGCTCTTGCGAAACTCGATCGAATTCCTGAAGCAAGCGAAGCTAGCCGGCCCCCTCTCTGATGCTCGGAGGCGTCTCGCTGAAGTTCATGCCCAAGCTGGTGATCTAGAGCGCGCCCGCCGCTCTGCGCGGAGAGCGCTCATCGAAGCACCCGATGATCTCTTACGAGGACAGGCGCAGATCGTCTTAGGTGCGCTAGACATCTTCGAGGATTTACCAGAGAGCGCGCTCAGGCGTGCGGACCGCGCCGTCAGGCTTTTTAGAAGGGCGACAGATCTAGACACAAATGCAGGCCTTGGAGCAGCAGATCTCCTGCGCGCGCGCGCTTACCGAAATGGAGGACGCCCGAGGCGCTCTCTCGCCTCCGCACAGCGCGCTGTCAGGCGTGCTAGAAGAGCGGCCGACCGCTGCTTAGAAGCTGAGGCGCTCGCGCGTCTAGGCGCCTCTCACCTCGATCTAAGCTCACCGGAGGAGGCAGAGCTTCGGCTCAGAGAGGCTGTCCTCCTCTCGAGAGAGATCGAGTTCCATCGCGGCGAGGTGATCGCCCTCGTACATCTCGGCATCCTCGCGGCCGAGAGCGATCGCGCCGACGCCCCGCAGCTGATCGACACAGCCACAAAGCTCGCACGTGAGGTGGGCCTCCACCGAATCGAAGCCATCGGCCTAGCGATCCGCGCGAGGATCGACCAAATCAACGGCGACTCCCAGAGGGCCGCTGAGGGCCTCGAGAGGTCGCTCTGGCTCTTAGAACGCTACGGCGCAGAGCTCGTGGACCGAATCGTCATCCTCTCAACGCAGGTCGTGGTCCTCAACGCGCTCGGGCAAACTGAGCGCGCCCGCGCTGTCGTAAAAGACCTCCGGAAAAAGATGCGTAGAGAGAACGAGCGCATCGAAGGTGCGACGCTACGTCGCCGTCATCGCCTCGCTACGACCCGCCTCCTAGAGTCAGCTCTCTCTACTGACGGGCCCGTCTTTCCTCGCAGCGCAAAGCTAACTAACGAATAGATAAGGCCGCTCTCCGAGAGCCAGCTACTTCTCTCGCGGGTCTACACCACCGAAGAGGCGCTCGAGCCACCATCCCACTCCATGACGGGGTGAGGAGTCAGCCTTCAAAGACAGAGACCGCCAGAGAGCGTGTCGGCTGACGCGCAGGGGTTCATATCCTCGCAAGAAGCGCATCCGATCTGACAGCGTCAGGCACGCGCCACGCTCACGCTCTCGGCGCTCGACAAAGCGTGAGAGCCGGCCCAGGTTTGAGAGCCGTCTAGACTTCTCAAGTTCGGCGACTTGCTCTGAGCGGTCGAGGTCAAGAATCCACAGACGCGGTTCCTCTTTACTCTCTGTGCGTTCCTCAACGAGGACGTTATTCGGCTGTAAGTCCGCGTGATGAAAGCCGCCGTCGTGCATGGATCGCACCAGCACACCAAAGGCAGTTAGCACGGATGCAAAGCTGCGGCGAGTGCGCGCGCCCTGACGGATCTCAGCGATCCATCTTCCGACATCAGCCGCACCTTCAACGCGCACGGTGACTAAAGACAGCTCCCACCAGAGCCCCTTCCGTCGAGCGCGAGCGGCGATCACTCTTGGAGTTTGCACGCCCCTCTCAATGAGGCCATGAGAGAGAAGCAGCTCTAAAAAAGGGCGCCTCGGATCTAAAAAACGCGCGCCCGTCATCCAACGCAAGAGACCCCCATGACTGAATCTACGCACGAGGAAGCTCTCCTCTCCTCCACGCAGCTCTTCAAGTGGACGCCTACCTACGGCGTCACTCTCAATGAGTGCGCCATCAGAGTCCGGACAAAAGCCTGCAGCCTCAAGGGCTAGAGCAGCCGAGGAGAACACAGCCATGAGGCCTTGCTCTCCCTGCACCCAGCGATATCCCGAGGGTAGCTCGAGCTGCAGGGAGTCAGGAGTCAGCACGGATTGATTGCTTTGAATCCAGGCAGGGAGCCCGGCTTTATGGGCTAGAGTCCGCCGCCAAAGGAGGGGCCAGGATCAGCCTTAACCTCTGCCTTAACGGGCTCGGGCTTCTTCTCAGCCTTCTTCTCGGGCTTACGCTCGGGCTTCTGCTCGGGCTTCTCCGCACGGGTCGGAGCTTGAGCGGACCTTGATGAGAGGCCCCCGCCAAATCCACCAACGGGCGCCTTTGAGGGCGCCTTCGCGCTGGGTGACTCTTGTTTTTGAGCTTCGCGCTGAGGGGA
>JAPKBY010000052.1 GCA_028823185.1 Planctomycetota bacterium | reverse complement strand
TTTTGCTGGGCCTGCGCGAGGGAGCTTGATGCGAGGAGAACAACGACGAAAGTGAGCAGCTGGAAGTGTTTCATGCGAGGGATCGTTCTAGTTGTGTTTGAAGGGTGGAGTTTCCACGCGATTTATCCTTCAAGAAGGAGAGCTCATTCAAGGAGACGGCGTGGACCTTCAGACTAACCCGATTCTCTGATTCGGGTGAGAACTTCGCTAGCAGCAGCCTTTTAGGGCCATTAGCAGATTAAAGCGACCTGGAAGCTCTAGCGCGAAGCGAGCTTAGCTGAGGCCATTACGGGCGCAGCGCTGTCAGGAATTAGAGATGCATAGCCCTGACCTTTGAGCCACCCGTAGACCTCTGTCAAAGGGATGGCTAAGCCCATGTGCGGTACGACCGTCGGTCGTAAGGTCCCATGCGTGTAGAGCTTTGAGAAGATTCCGACGAGCTCTTCCGTTTCGGCATGGAAGATCCCGCCGCCAGAGTTGCCGATATAGGTTGGCGCGCTGATCATCCAGTGTCGCGTCCCCTCGACCATGTGGCTCGTGTCGCTGAGCTTGCCATGAGTCGGGATCGGGTCATTTCCGAGGGGACATCCAACAGCGTAGATGTCTTCGAAGACCTTGATGCTCTCTAGCGTGGCTTTAGAGGCCAGCTGTGCTGCGGGGAACTTCTCGTTACTAGAAGAGAGCTCTAAGAGGGCGATGTCCATCTTCGCGTCTCGGCATAGCAAGCGAGCCTCTTCATGCCGAACGCTGCCATCTTCGTTGTAGACAGTAACGGGGATGAGCGCGTCTTCTCCTAGGCCTAAGCGAATGTCTCTGACGACGTGCCACGCGGTGAGCAGCCGTGTTCTCCAGCCCTCCACGGTCGGTTGCGAAGGAAGAAGGACCGCGCTCCCGACGGTTCCGCCGCCGGCTAGTTGGACAGCCGGCCCCATGAGATTTCCCCACAGGTCAGGGGTGACCTTTGTGCCAGCTTGAGCTGGAAGTTCGACTTCAACAGCGGTGATGCTCGTTGAGTTCAAGCGCTCTCGGAGATCAGTCAGCGCTCCGTCTGTTGTGTTGAGGCGCTCTTCGCATGAGGTGAGCGTCGCTGTGATTCGGGCGATGTCATGTTGCGCGCTCGCGGGTTGAGTTGTCCGGACGGCGGCCAGTGAATTTCTGATCTCTTCGCGCAGGGTGCGCTGTGACCTTCGGGTTGATGCAGCGAAGGAGTCAAACTCACTGCGCCAATCTCCAAGGCCTCGGAGGCGGCCCTTGAGCTCGAGCAGCTGGACTGCTTGCGCCTTTGCTTCGGCAGAAGAGCGCGCGGCTTGTTGGTCATCTATCCGCTCGTTCTCGGCAGCCCATTTGCTCGTGGTCTCAAGAGACCTGAGGCGCTGAGAGGTCTCCCAGGCTTGGTATGCCTGCGAGGCTGCCATCAGGGCAAGGAGCGGTGTGAGCCAGAGGGAGGTGCGCATGGGGACGAACGGAAGTGACACAAGGGGTCACCCCATTGAGTACATCTTCGGAATGCGACATCCAAGAAATGGAGTTTGATTGGCTTTTTCCCCGATCAGTTGAGGGGGCTCCAGTGCCCTAAATACCAAACGGAATAGTCTCTCAGGCTCAGGGCTCCACTTTTCAGGCTTGGCGCCGGAGTGGGATCAGAGAGGAATCTCTGCCCTTTTTGCGGTTCTTAAGCCCGAAGCAGCGACTTCGAGCCTCTAAGGCTCAGCAGCGCCCCTTCCTTGATTACACTCTGTGGTCTCAGCAGGAAGGAGAGAGTCCTCTGATCACAGAAGCAACCGCTCAGCACCGTTCCAAACTATGGCCACAAGCAGCATTGAATCAGTCGTCGAAGACCTCCGTAACGGGAAGATGATCATCCTCGTGGATGACCCTGGCCGTGAAAACGAAGGTGATCTCACCATGCTCGCAGAGCACGTCACACCCGAAGCGATCAACTTCATGGTGCGTGAGGGGCGCGGCCTTGTGTGTATGCCGATGGATGGCGCGATGTGCGATCAGCTCGAGCTAGAACCTCAGACGAAGGTGAACACGAGCAGCATGGGGACAGGCTTTACGGTCTCCATCGAGGCGAGCCAAGGAGTTACGACCGGCATCAGCGCTGCAGATCGAGCTCACACCATCCTGACAGCTGTGCGCAGCAACGCGGTCCCCGAAGACCTCGCGCGACCCGGACATATCTTTCCATTGCGTGCGAAAGAGGGCGGCGTCCTCGTTCGTGGCGGCCAGACAGAGGGCACCGTCGACCTCGCGCGCCTCTGCGGCGGCCGTAACGCTGGCGTCATTTGTGAGATCATGAACGATGACGGCAGCATGGCGCGGATGCCGGACTTGGAGATCTTCGCCGAGAAGCATGAGATGAAGATCTGCACGATCGAGGATCTCATCGCATATCGCAGGCAGCATGAGCGCCTCATCGAGCCCTTAGAGCTGAACATTCCGATGCCGACGCCCTTTGGCTCCTTTCAGGCGCACCTCTTTCTCTCGAAGATAGATGGGCAGGAGCACATCGCTCTCACGCGCGGTCTGATGGAGCCTGGGCCCGACGGCCCCGCGCTCGCAAAAGACGACGACGTCCATGTCCGAGTGCACTCCGAGTGCTTGACGGGGGATGTCTTTCACTCCATGCGCTGCGACTGTGGTTCGCAGCTTGATCTGGCGCTAGAGATGCTCGGTAAGGAGGACGTCGCCTGCTTGCTCTATATGCGACAGGAGGGGCGAGGAATCGGGCTTGCGAACAAACTCCGTGCCTATAGCCTCCAGGATGGCGGCTTAGACACCGTGGAGGCCAATAAGGCGTTGGGTTTTGCTCCCGATCTACGCGAATACGGCATCGGGGCCCAAATACTGCATTTCCTGGGTGTCAGAGCGATGAAGCTCCTGACAAATAACCCCAAGAAGATCGCCGGTTTAGCGGGCTATGGCCTAGAGGTGAAGGAACAACTCCCTCTAATGACCGTTCCCAACCCCAAGAACCTCAAGTACTTGCGAACAAAGCGCGATAAGCTGGGACACGCCTTTGAGGGCCTCGGAGGATCGCCAAGCGACGGGGAATAGACCCCGATCGGTGGCGTCAATGGGCTTGTCATGGGAGCCCTCGTAATGACTAGTCACTTCAGCGATCGCAAAGATGATCAGCCCTCACAGGGCGATCGTGCGCGTGAGGACGCGCGCCTCGTTGAGGAGGTCCTCGCCGGCAACCAGCTCTCCTTCCAGCTCTTGGTGGAGCGCTACTCCGATCGGCTCTTCAGCCTCGCGCGTCACTACACGCGTAACCCGGTCGAGATCGAAGACTTGGTGCAGGAGTCCTTTCTTAAGGCCTTCCGACGCCTCGATTCATTTCACCATCAATCAAGCTTCTACACCTGGATCTACCGGATCGCGACGAACACGATCTTGGACTTCCTAAAGCGACGCGGACGCTCTCCGATTCAAGCCGTAGAAGACCCGGAGATCCTCGTTCAATCGGAGCCCATCGATGGCTTCGGTCCTGAGGCAGACATGGAGCGTGAGGAGATCGCAGAGGTGACCCGCAAGGTCCTCGCCGAGCTTCCCGACATCTTTAGAACGGTCCTCGTCATGCGAGAGTTTGAAGAGCGCTCTTACCAAGAGATCGCTGACATGCTCGGCATCTCAATAGGGACCGTTGAATCACGCCTCTTCCGCGCGCGTGCACGCTTTCGTGAGCGCCTCTTGAAAGATCACCCTGAGTTCAGTCCTGGAGGCGGAGAGTGATCCGCACAGCTCCCGGCGTAACGCCCTTAGGATATTCATCATGATTGACCCGACCAAGTTCACCTGTGCGGATGCAAGACCGCTCGTCTCTGCCTATCTAGATGACGAGCTCACTGCGGATCGCGCGAGCCCCTTGCGCCAACACTTGATGGAGTGCGCAGAGTGCCGCACCGCGACGCAAAGCCATAAGGCTCAGCGTCAGTGGTTCCAGACCACGCCTCCGGTTGAGGTCCCAGCAGGCTTTGCTTCACGCGTCGCACGCCGCGCTTTCCAAGGAGACCTCGGAGAGGCGCCCTTCCAAGCAGCCGAAGACGATCGAGTCCTCGCGCCAGTGTTGCCCTTTGTCTTGCGGATGACCGCAGCAGCGGCGCTGCTCCTCTTGGTGATCTCTGGCGCTCTGCGCTCAGTTGAGATCCCCACGGGTGGAGAGCTTCGCGCAGATGACGCAGCCACGATGACCTTGGAGGCTGCTCTCGAGCGCCTTGAGCGCCTAGACCGTGAAGAGAGCGCGCTCTCAGAGGTTCGGAGCCGGTGAACGGGCCCCGAACGTGGATCACAGTGCTCGCCGGAACGTCTTTTCTCACCGGTCTCGCGACCGGATTGCTCTTCTCTGCCGTGCAAGCAGAGGAGCCGGGCTCGCAGGGCGAGTTCGCTGGCTATCAAGACAGACTCGTGGAGCAATTCGAGCTGAGCGCTGAGCGATCAGACCTCTTGGGGGTCGTTTTAGCGAACTATGAACAAGATCTGGTGCGCGTGCAGGACCATCAAAACGCTCGCTCAATGAAGACTATGGAGCCGGAGCTCCGTGATCTCGGCAAGCGATATTGGGGCGTCATTCGCGAGAGCGTGATTCCTTTGAACTCGCGGGGTGAATTTGATCGCTTCGCAGAGCAGAATCTCGTCGTACTGACGATGAACCAAGAGGGCTGAATGGCAAGAGCGTGTGGATTGAGAATAGGCCCCAGGGGCTACGAGATGGTGCTGCTTGATGGCAGCGCCAAGCGTCATAAGGTCGTGGCTTCGGAGGCGGGTGCCTTGGAGCTCAAGGCTGACCCCGAGGGCGCGAGCGAGGTCTTAATGGACTTAGCTAAGCGTCACGATATCCCGAGCGATAACTTGCGAGTTGTCATCGAGGGTGGCTTGGCCGCTTTCAGAAAGGTCGGCCTCCCGGTGAATGATGACGACAAGATCGAGAAGGTCGTCAAGTTCGAGGTCGAGAGCGAGCTCCCCCAATTCAACATCGAAGAGGTCGTCGTCGACTGGGTGCGTCTCTCCTCTTCAAAGGACTCATGCACTCTGCTCACGACGATCGTGAAGAAGAAAGACCTCGAGAGCGTCATCTCCGTCTGTGAGAAGGGAAACGTTGAACCGCTTGAGGTAGACGTGGACACGAGCGCGATCGTGAACGCTGCCAGCGCCGCGGGAGCCTTTGATCCCGAGAGCGCTCAGCTCGTCGTCTTCATCGGAGAGGAGAGCTCGTCCATCGCCATCATTGATGGCGGTGAGCTGCGAGAGCTCCGTTCGATCAAGCAAGGAGCGATGACACACCTTCCTGCTCAAATAGCACCGGCAGAACAGGGCGATGAGCTTGATGAGGATGATCCCACTTCAGAGTCAGAAGAGGACGTCGAAGAGCAGGGCTCAGGCGACCCCCGTGATGTGGAGGAGATGCGACTGCAGGTCCTCACTCGTTTGAAGCGAGAGCTCGCACGATCAATCTCTGGAGCACGCACCATTCAACCTCTTCAGAAGGTGTTGGTCGCAGGCCACGACATGCCTGGACTGATCGGGGAAGACATCCTCGACACGCCTGTAGAGGAATTATCCGGTCTCCCTGACACGGCCTCCTCGGCGAGCCGATGTGCCGCAGCTTATGGCGCGGCGGTCGCCCAGCTTGGTGGCGGATTGGTGGAGTCCAGCCTGCGCCGCGAAGAGCTGCGCTTCACAGGAACTCTTGAGCGACTAGAGCTCCCGCTGGCTGTAGCCGGTCTCTTGCTCGTCACGCTCCTTGGAGTTTGGAACATTCGGATGAACAAGGACTGGAAGCAGGTCAACGACGGGCTCTTGCTTTGGCGCGAGTCGGCGGTCGCGTTCATGAACGGCGACCCGAAGAACGGGGTGCGAGGGAACCTCGAATACGCACCTCCGGTGATTACTAAATACATAGAGCGCACCACAGGACAGAGCGAGCCGCGGGTTTATCGAGACGATGAAGAGCGGAACAGGTTCCAGCAGTTGACCTATATCCGTGGCAAGCTGCAGATGGAGATCGACGGCTTAAAACGTGATCTCGGGCAAGGCGGTGACATCACTCAGCCTCAGTCGGCTCTCAAAGGGTTGACCTATGTCTTGGACGTCCTCGAGGCGACAAAAGAAGACGGTGCGCGACCCTCTATCAGGTCAGTGAAGGCAGATTTTACGAAGGGTTCTAACAGTCGCCCTGATCGCGTTATCGTGAGCTTGGGTTTGACCTTTTTCGCTGATGACACCCTCGCTGCCACTCGACACTTCGAGAACTTCCGAGCAGACATAGAGGCGAAGCCGTGGCTCATAGAGTTCACCCCAGCGAAGACCGATCCGCTGGAGACAGGGGAAGGGATCAGCATAAAGAATCTCAAGATCGCCCTAGATGTAGCTAAGACAGAGGAGGAGGCAATATGAGTTACTTCAAAGACATGACCTTGGAGCGGATCTTCATCTTGCTCGCGTTCATGGGTTCCTTGGCGCTGCTCTACATCGGACTCGGAAAGCGGACTGAGCTCGCGGATTTGAAGCTCGCACTAGAGACTCAGGCGCCGAAGGTGAGCAACCAGATTCAGCAGTTCTCCAAAGCTCACACGAAGCTCTATCGAGACAAAGAGGGGGATGAGTTCCTCCGGCAAGAGAGCCCTATCTCTTACATCAGATTTTGCGCCGACACTCGAGGAGCGGAGATCGGACAGATCTCGATCACGCCCAACAAGACCCCGATAGGCAACGGGATCGAAGACCACACCTTCAGGATCGCTACCCAAGAGTCAGGCACCTCCTTTCCGCGCGAGCGCATCGCGATGTTCCTCTACGAGCTAGAGAAGGGCAGCGAGCAGATGCGGGTCACGAGCTTGGAGATTCGCGTCGCGACGAAGCCTAGGAAGGTTGAGGATCACCAGGTCCCTCCGAACTCGTGGACTCTGAAGGCGACCTGCACCTCTAGGCAGAAGTCGAACGACGCATAGCGCGCTTTTAAGCTGTCACGGGAGCCTCAGCAGGCTCTAAGAGGAGGTGATGCTCTTGGAGGCTCTTCACTTGGAAGTCACCCTGCTGCATCGAGACGAGGGCGTGGACCACGGCGGAGATTCCGGCGCGTGTCGTGACGCAAGGGACGCCAGCGCCCACCGCGGCGGCGCGGATCTCTGAGTCATCTACGCGCTGCTGCTTGCCATAGGGCGTGTTCAGGATCAGGTCGATCTCGCGGTTCTTGATCTGGTCGACGACGTGGGGTCTGCCCTCGTGGACCTTGTTGACCCGCTCTACCTCGATCCCCGCGGTCTTGAGCGTGCGCCAGGTCCCGTCTGTAGCGACCAGTGTGTATCCCATGCTCGCGAGCTCTCGCGCATCAGCGACGATAGAGCGCTTGTCGGTGTTCTTTACGGAGACGAAGACGCGGCCAGTTTTGGGGAGCTTTAGGCCAGCGGCGAGGTAAGCCTTCTCAAAGGCGACCCCGAGGTCTTTGTCGATGCCCATCACCTCTCCAGTGGAGCGCATCTCCGGAGAGAGCAAGAT
This sequence comes from Planctomycetota bacterium, assembly GCA_028823185.1. Taxonomy (GTDB): domain Bacteria; phylum Planctomycetota; class UBA1135; order UBA1135; genus JAKVCE01. Next base: position 1,035 of record JAPKBY010000052.1, on the reverse strand, counting down.
GTCTACGCCTGGGAAGCGGTTGAAGGGGAAGACGGGGACCTTCACGGAGAAGTACTCCGGTGTGACTTGGCGGGTGAAGCCGAGCTCCTTGAGAGTCATTCCGGCCATCACCTTCGCGGCGAGCTTGGCGAGGGGTACGCCGATCGCCTTGGAGACGAAGGGCACCGTCCTTGATGCGCGCGGGTTGATCTCGATGACGTAGAGGAGGTCGTTCTTCACAGCGAACTGCACGTTCATCAAACCGACGACGCCGAGGGCGAGGGCGGCGGACTTGGTGGCTCGTGTGATCTCATCGATCATGTCTCGCGAGAGCGTGTGTGGGGGGAGGACGCAGGTCGAATCACCGGAGTGAATACCGGCTTCCTCGATGTGCTCCATGATCGCCCCGATGACGACGGTCTCTCCGTCACAGATCACGTCGACGTCGACATCGATGGCGGCCTCTAGGAACTCATCTACGAGTACGGGCCGGTCAGGCGAGGCTTTGACAGCCGTCTTCATATAGTGCTCTAGGTCTTCGTCTGTATAGACGATCTCCATCGCTCGACCGCCGAGCACATAAGAGGGCCTGACGAGGACGGGGTAGCCTAGGCGCTGGGCAACTTTGAGCGCGCCCTCTGGATCAGTCGCGATTCCATTGGGCGGCTGATTGAGACCTTGTTGGTCGCAGAATTCAGCGAAGCGCTCTCGGTCTTCTGCGAGGTCGATGGAGTCGACCGAGGTTCCGATGAGGGGAGCGCCGACCGCCTCTAAGCCTTCGGCGAGGTTGAGAGGCGTCTGCCCACCAAACTGGACGATGACCCCTTCAGGCTTTACAGCGCGGATGATGTGGACGACATCTTCGTGCGTCAGAGGTTCGAAGAAGAGGTGGTCTGAGGTGTCGTAGTCGGTCGAGACGGTCTCGGGGTTGGAGTTGACCATCACGGCCTCGCGCCCGATCTCTTGCATGGCCATGGCAGCGTGCACACAGCAGTAGTCGAACTCGATCCCTTGGCCGATGCGATTGGGGCCGCCGCCGAGGATCATGATCTTTGG
>JAPKBY010000564.1 GCA_028823185.1 Planctomycetota bacterium | reverse complement strand
CTTTCGGGTCCGCCCTCTCCCAGAGCTGATCGCTGAGATCGAGTGGGCTCAGGCTCACCTAGGGCGAGTGGACAAAGTCTTCTTGGCTGATGGGGACGCCCTCATGGCGAAGGCCTCGTTCCTAGGAGAGCTCCTCGATGCCCTCCGCGCGGCCTTCCCTGAGCTGCGGCGCGTCTCCTGCTATGCCTCACCTCAGTCGATTCAGGTGCGCTCCGTGGAGGAGATGCGGGACCTAAAGGAGCGCGGCTTGACGCTCTATTACCTCGGGATCGAGTCAGGACACGATGAGGTCTTGGAGCGCTTGGAGAAGGGAGTGGATGCGGAGGAGATGATCGCGGTGGGTCAGAAGGCGCACGCCGCCGGGGTGAAGCTCTCGACCATGGTCCTCTTGGGGGCAGGTGGCCGCGAAGGCTCACGTGAGCACGCAGAGGAGTCAGCGCGGGTCGTGAACGCGATCGAGCCGCGCTTCGTCAGCACCCTCGTCATGTCACCAGTCGAGGACACCCCGCTGTGGGAGGAAGACCAGCGCGGAGAGGTGGACCATCTCGATCCGGTAGAGCTCGCTGTGGAGCTCCGTCACTTCATCGCGGGCCTTGAGCTGCGAGGCTCCATCTTCCGTTCTAACCACGCGAGCAACTACCTCGCCCTTGCAGGCACGTTGCCAAAGGACAAGGAGAGCTTGGTGAGCGGACTGGACAGAGTGCTCGCGAACCCAGAGAGCGCGCGCTTCGTGCCCGATTGGATGCGAGGCTTGTAGTCAGCCTTGGAGACTCGCCTTGACCCGTTGTTCTTTTGGCGTGGTCTTGCTCCTGACATAGAATGGTGCTGCAGGCTGATTCGCCGCAGCTCGATTCATAGCGAGAAAAGATGAAGGAGACATTAGATATGGGCACTGAAGCCACCGCTGCGCGGTCCAAGTGGTGGCTCAAGGGAGCGATCCTTTGCGGAGCCCTCCCGCTGCTTGCCGGGGGCATCACCCTGTTCGTGTTCCTTCAATCCGCGGCGAAATCAAGCGACATGGAAGCTTGGTCTCGAATCGGTGCGTTCATCTTGATGGGTGGCGTGGCCCTGTTCTCCCTCGGGCTCGTGGCCCTCGGGGTCTATCTCTTGACGGGAAAGAGGGACGGTGTCTCGAAGAGAGATCTGGCGCAGAACGCGATCCTCACCCTCATCCTGCTCATGTCGAACTTCCCTGCTGCGCTCGCCTGCGTCTTTATCGCGGGAGATTCCTTCAGCCGCGTGCAGCTCTTGCTCGTGAACAAATCCGAAGTGCCCGTTGAGGACCTCAACATCACCTGGCCTGGTGGCGAACACACCATTGATGAGCTCGAACCCCAAGGCGGGGCCGAGATCTTCTTTCACGTCTCTTCAGATGGCACGGTGGATTTCACTGCTCGTCAGGCGGACGGGTCGTGCGAAGGAAACTTGGTCGGTTATGTAACGCCCAACATGGGAGTGCAGGCGGAGGTCGTCTTCCTCGGTGGCTGTGAGGTCCGCGTAAAGGAGCAGTAAGCCGACGCGAGCGCGCTACTTCTTCTTGGGTCGGAAGGTGACGAAGCGCGACTCATTGGTCTCTAGGAAGGGACCTTCGATGAGATCTACGCAGTAGGGGATGGCGGGGAAGACTGCGTCTAGGCACTCGCCGATGGCTCTGGGTTGACCCGGCAGGTTGACGATGAGGGCGCCGCCACGGATGCCGGCCTCTTGGCGTGAGAGGATGGCGGTCGGGACGGCCT
>JAPKBY010000563.1 GCA_028823185.1 Planctomycetota bacterium | reverse complement strand
ACGACGAGGTCGATGCCGCCGATGCCGTGAGCCTCCATCGCTTCGACGTGCGTCGCCTCATCGCGGAGCGCGAGGATGCCGCCGTGCACCTTCGGGTGAAGCGTCTTCACCCTGCCATTCATCATCTCCGGAAAGCCCGTGTACTCGGACACCTCACGCACGGGGACGCCAGCCTCCGAGATCGCCTTGTGGGTTCCACCTGTGGAGAGGAGCTCGACCCCGAGCTCATGAAGGGATTGGGCTAAGGCCGCGATCCCGGTCTTATCACTGACGCTGATCAACGCGCGCTTGATGCTGCTCATGTTCAACAGCCCACCCGGGCTCGAAGAAGTCTGTCTGGACGCTCTCTGAAGACCCCAGCGGTCCCCGAGAAGGGACGGAGTTTAGCGAGCTAGAGGGCCGCGCTCGATCCCTTGCTTCGGAATCCCTCCTTCAATCGCTCGCGCCCAAGAGGGCGCGCAGCCCTTCCGGCGTCTGCATCCCGCTCACGCCACCCAGATAGTTGCCCTCTGAGTCGGCCACGATCACGAAAGGCAGCATGTAGGCGTCTTCGATCTGCTTCGCCAGCTCCACCACCTCCTCTTCGGGGTCATCGCAATCGGCTGCCAGGACCACGAAGCCCTCCTGCAAAACGGGTCCGATATCCGGACGGGGTACGAGAGCCTCGACGAGGCTCCTGCACTGTCCTCACAACTCGCGTCCGAACTCGATAAAGATCTTTTTACCGCCCTCAGAGGCCGCTGCGAGGGCTTCTCCCCAGCTCGTGTGCCAGTGAAGAGTGCCTTGATCGTTGAAATGGGGATGGGAGTGTCGTTCGCTCATGTATCTCGTCTTCGGTCCTATCGGCCTCGGATTGGCTCGCTTTCTTGAGACCGCAGCCTCAAGGGCCGAAGATCACACATAGTGACTTCCATGACTAAGCTCCTGAGATTCCTCCTCTTCGCGCCAGCCGCCCTCATCGGCTGTCAGCAGCCAGACTCCGAGCTTGGAACCATCCCTGGGCAGCCAGACATAATCCTCGTCACCGTAGACACCCTGCGCGCGGATCATCTCGGTTGCTATGGCTACTTCCGCGACACCTCACCCATCCTCGATGCCCTCAGCAAAGAGAGCCTGCTCTTCGAGCGCTGCATCTCACCGATGGCGACGACCCTGCCCGCACACCTCTCGCTCTTCACGGGACTCTGGCCACATCAGCACGGATATGTCGCCAACACAGGTGCCGTCCTGACCCCCTTCACCTCCAGCGAGGGCCGCAGACCTATTTCAACGGTCCTTGCCGAGGCTGGCTACCAGACCGCGGCCTTCGTCTCGGGTCCCACCGTCTCTCGGCCCACTGGAATCCACGCCGGCTTCGACCACTTTGATGAGCACGACGCCAAGAGCGCGCGCACCTTTGAAGATCGCTCGAGGCCAGGCGCAGCTACGGTCGCAAACGCGGCGCGCTGGCTCCGCGAAGAGGCTCAGCAAGATCAACCGCTCTTTCTTTGGGTTCATCTCTGGGATCCACATGAGCCCAACCTCCCGGCCCCACAACACGAACTCTTCTCTGCGGACAGCGCTTTAGACGAGCTGCTCCAAGAGCGCGGCGTTGACCTTGAGGGCTTGCAGGACCTCGACTCTGTTCAGCTGCGACGACTCCTCGACGCAGACTTCGCTCGCAGAACTCCCCTCCCTAGCGACGCTGAAAAACCAGTCGTGACCCTCGACTCCATTCGCTCGCTCTATGACCGCTA
>JAPKBY010000051.1 GCA_028823185.1 Planctomycetota bacterium | reverse complement strand
CTCTTTTCCACCAGCCGTCAGAGGAGGGTCAATAAGAACCGCGTCGGTGTAACGCGCCTCCAAACTAACGAGCAGGGCAAAATCATCTCGAAGGAAGCGCTGATAGCCGCCACCTATCCCACCTCGACCAATCATCTCCGTGTCTAGAGAGGCCTCAATCAGGGAATCTCCCGTTAGCGGAGAGGTCACCTCTAGATCACTCTCCGCGCCGTAGACCGTAAAGAGCCCAAATTTGCCTAACCAAGACTGTGAGCCGGCAGCGTTCCCTTGCCACGGAGGGCTCTCAAGAGGAGTCGTGGCCTGACAGGAAGCCATGACCAGCGGGAGACACAGCGATAGACAGCGGAGCAGGTGCTTTATGACAAGAGACAGCATGGACCCCCTAAAAATAGCCTTTTAACCCCTCTTAGGGAAGCCAGGAGGGAGCAGTCACTTTCTTGCACTGCACGAAGCCAAGCTTCGGTGGTAGTCTATTTAGAGTCGTGAGATCTCTTTTGAGGCTACGGCTAACCGATCAAAAATACACGCTCACGTGCCACCAGGTCCCAAAAACCATCTACCTATGAAACCCACATTCTTGGCCCCTCTTCTTGGCATTGCGCTCTTAGCGCTGCCCTCACAAGCACAATCAAATACTTTCACCCACACCGCCGCACAGAACGGCTGGGATTGGACCGCCTCGACCAGCTTGGGCCCGCTCAACGGCATCCCCGACAACACCTTCGAGGTAGCGGGGACATCAGAGATTTCACTCTTTGGCTCACCGTTGAATAGCGGGCAGGTCACCTCTGGCTTCTTCACCTTGACCTCTGACCTGAACGGCTACATCCCGGGCCCCTTCGGTATTCAGCTCGCGACCGTCAATGTCACAAACGCGACCTTCACGACGAGCACCGGGCTCTTTACGATCGACAGCGCGGGTAACTTCTCTGAGCTGTGGACCGTTCTCTTCCTGTCCGGATCTCTGACTGTCACTCCCTTGGGTGGCAGCCCGTCCGTCACAGATCTTACTGGAGTCTCCGCTGCCCCCTCCGTCAACGGCGGCACGATCACCACGAACAGTGCAGGCGATTGGGTCGTCGACTGCGACCAAGTCAGCATGTTCAGCTTCGTAGACGCAGGCACTGGGATCAGCGCTGACTTCACGATCAGCGGCGACTTCTACGGCACGGCTCCTGTCGCCAGCTCTGGACCTGGCAGCGCCTTCTGCTTCGGCGATGGCGCCGGAACAGCCTGCCCCTGCGGAAACACCGGCGGCAGCGGAGAGGGCTGCGCCAACGACACCGGCAGCGGTGGACTCTTGAGCGCTACTGGCTCAGCGAGCATCGGCAACGACGACCTCGTCCTCTCGGCGACAAACCTGACACCGGGCCCCGGCCTCTACTTCCAGGGCAACAACGCCATCAACGGTGGCAACGGCAACTCCTTCGGGGATGGCCTGCGCTGCGCAGGTGGTGCCGTCATCAGACTTGAAGTTCAGTTCGCAAACTCAGGCAACAACTTTACGTCCACAACCACTGGGTCGATCTCAGGGGCTGGCGGCGTCAGCGCAGGTCAGACCAAGCGCTATCAGCTCTGGTATCGCGACTCTGGGTCCTCTCCCTGCAGCAACCTCTTCAACTTCTCGAATGGCTATGAGGTCACCTGGGGCGCCTGATCACCCCTGGCAACCCTAGCTCTTCTGACCTGAAGAGCGACTCACTCCGGGGAGGTGAGCGTCCTCAAATCGAGGGTGCCTCCTCCCCGATCCACTTCTGCTCGCACTCGATAGACAAGCGCTAATACACGGACTCAAGATGCGAAATCTCTTCTCCACTAAGAATCTCTTCGCCCTCGCTGGGCTCACTGCGATCGCTATCGCTACGCAACAAGAGGCTGTTCCTACAGAGGCAGAGCGGGGCTTGATCCTCGTCCCTCACATCATCAACACAGCCTCCGAGCTTGACGGCGTCGCGAGCGCAATCGTCATCTATGACCCCGTCGATGGGCGCAGAGTCAACGTCGAGCGCATACAGGTCTCGAGCCCTGATGGAGTGCTCATCGAGCAGGAGATCGGAGAAGCGCTCTTAGGCGACCCACGCTTCGGCGAGCTCGGCTCGATCATCGAGCGGCTCCCTCACGAGATCGCCCACGTCCAAGGACGGCAGCGCCACTTCTCGGATGAGCGCGAAGGCTTCTTCCTCGGTCACGAGATCGAAGAGAAGATTCACACCGCGGAGGCGCTCCTAGAGCAGCTCCGGCGTGAGTGGAGCGATGGCCTCGAGCTCCCCATGACAGAGGAACACTTCGTCATTCAACTCGGAGAGCTCTTCTCGGAAGATGGCCCTCTTGGCGAAGAGGTCGAGATCACCGTCTCAGCGACCTGGACAACACCTGGCCAAGCACAGCGCACGTCGACGACGACAGCGCTCATCACCCGGACCGCGCTCGCACTCGACCCACCGGCCTCCTTCACCCAAGCCATGGGAGCCGCCTCGATCCAACGTGGCGACATGCACGTCCACACATGCCACGGCGAGTCCTTGGGCGCTTGTGCCCCCTCGGGCAACTGCACAGCTGAGAGCTTCCAAGTCACAGGGAGCTTCACCCTCGCTGAGCTCAAGAGTCAGTTCATTGCCATCGGTTCAAGCTGGTACACGGTCACGGACCACTCCTATTGCATCAATGACGACGCTGAGTACCAAGCCATCGTCAACGAGTGCGCGAGCTCATCAGACTCGAGCTTCCTCTGCCTCCCTCACTTAGAGCTCTCGAGCGACGAAGAGGGCTCACAGACAGGCAGCGACCTCGCGGACATCCTCTGCCTTGGCCTCACCTCGGCGAACCATATGGGCGCGCACGGGATCAACAGCAGGATCGCTGGAGGAGAGGACGGCTTCCTCGGCTTCTGCAACGGACTCTTCTCTGATGTCCTCTCCCCCGTCAGCCAGAACATCGCGACGGTGAACGCTCAAGGCGGCTTCGCGATCTCTAACCATCCGACCGCAGGGACCTTTGGATGGGAGAGCTATGACAGCACTGTTGGACAAGAGAGCGGCGGCCTTCATGGAGTCGAGATCTGGAATGGCGGCGCACAGACTGGACAAGGCGCCGCTGTGGGGCGCTGGATCGAATGGCTCCTTGATGGTCGCATCCTCTATGCCTACTCAGGCAGCGACACGCACAGTCAAGCTGTCGCTTATGGAGCGAACTGCGTCCTCTTTAACGGAGAAGACTTCACTCCAGGCAACCTCAATGAACTCCTGAAGAAAGGCAGACTCTACATCTCTGATGGCCCCGTCCTTATTGGCGACGTCGTCATCGGCGGTCAGCCGCTCTCCATGGGAACGGTCCAGACCTTGCCTCCTAATCCTCCGGCGACATCGATCAACTCACGCGCGCACTACAACTTCGGGAGCTCGACAGGCACGATCACGCTCTTCCACGGACGCGTCGGTGATGCCAACGAGACGGTCCTAGCCCAGAGCGGCGCGTTGACCGGCGAGGGCGTATTCGAGTTCTCACACTCGCTCGACCTCTCCGCTCGCACATGGTATCGAAGCTATGCAGAGACGAACGGAGGCACAGCCTATGGAAACCCGGTCTTCTTCCAGCCCTCCGCTTCGGACCCGACGACCTACTGCAACTCGACGCCGATCGCTCAAGGCTGCAGCAATGAGATCAGCTTCGCAGGCGCACCCAGCGCGACCTCATCCAGCCCCTTCGTCATCACAGCGAGCCCCGCGCCTTCGAACCGCAACGGCATCTTCTTCTACGGCCTCAGCCCGGCCTTCACGCCCTTCAACGCCGGCACGCTCTGCGTCCAGCCCCCCATCAAGCGCACCGGGGTTCAGAACTCCGGAGGGAATCCGCCGCCCGTCAATTGCTCTGGCGAGTTCTCCTTCGATTTCAACGCCCTCATCGGCAGCGGACTCGATCCTCAGCTCGGAGCAGGGGTCACGGTCTATGGTCAATTTTGGTTCCGCAGCCCCGGCGACCCGGGCAACTCAGCCATGACTCAGGCTGCCGCCTTCACGATCCAGCCCTAATTTGGCCAAAGCGTCGCTGAATACCCTGCAACTCCTTGCCTAAGGGGCCGCTCAGTCCTACAAAGCTGTCATCAGTCCGCGTTAGAGTCAGCCAAATACCTATGCCTCCCCTCCCCAAGCCCGTCTTCTGCAAGCTCCTCGGACACACATGGCAGTGCCATGTGGAAGACCCCAAGATCGTCTGGACAGCCAGCAAGAACATGTGCGAGCTGGAGCAGACCGCGAGCGAGGAGCCGCGCTTCTTCCAGCGCTGCGTCCGCTGTGGCGAAGAGCGCCCCTGGGAAGCCAAGGGCGCTTGATCATGGGCTGAGCAACTCCTCACAAGGAGTTCGATAGTCCGCGCTCCCCTTGTGCCGATAGAGTCTTAGGCGAAGCTCTCTATGGACCTATTTTTAGACTCAAACGCTCGAATCCTCATCCTGCTCATCACAGCCCCCTTGTGGCTGCCGGTGGTCAAATCACTCTGGGAGGAGGTCAACTGGATGCTGCGCGACGAGGGCGGCGTCTTTGGACAGCTCCCCAATAACCGAGAGCGAGAAGAGCTCCAGAAGCCACTCACGAGCGCTGAGGACCCCCTCGTCGAAGAACCCATCCTCACTCCCTTTGACCGAGAGCGTGGCGTACGCTCCATGGGAGCCCGCAGAGAGACCAAGAGCGAAGAAGAGCCCAAGGGCTTCGCTCGAAGTGGGAAGATCAAGCAGCCGACCCGCTTCCGTTGAGCCCGGGTCTCCTCAGGGATACCACGTCAGCTCTAGGCCGCCCGTGAGCCCGACTCCAAGGGAGTCCCCTGGATCAGTGAACCAAGCCTGGAAGTACCAGGTCTGCCCGATCATGGAGGGAGTGACATCCCAACTCATCGCGCCACCGCCGATGAAGTCCAAATTGATCAAGGACCCACGCTGAATCGGAAATCCGACCAAGAGTGACCCACCTGCGAAAGGGAGGTTCGCGGCAGAAGGGCCGTGGAAGAGATACGCCACCTCACCTGGCATATAGCTCTCAATGAAGATCTCATAGGGCCCCCTTGATGCGCTCGGGAAGCCACCGAAGTAGAGCTCCGGGACAGCGCCGGCCGAGCAAGGCTTGCCGGCACCGTATAAGACTGGATATCGGTCGAGCGTCATGCGAATGCAATAGCCGTCAGGGATACCCGAGAAGTCATACGAGGGATCAAAGGCGCTGCCTGAGGTCGGATGGTTCAGCGAGTTTGTCCAACCGACAATCACACATGCGTCACCATGCAGCGCGACAGCCAGCGCCTCCTCGTCAACGGTGCCACCAATGAAGCTGGAATAGTCGAGCGCGCCAGACGAATCAAAGGAGCACAAGAATGAGTCTGAGAAACCCAAGCCCGGCGTGCTGTTAAAGCTGCGGTCATAGGCATAGGTCGTCGTCGGAAAAGTTTCCGAGCGAGTCCCTCCGACCGCGATAGCCCCTAACTCATCGCTGTAGGCGAGCGCGAAGAGCTGATCTTGCTCATCCCCCCCCAGATAGGTGGACCAGTCGTAGGCGCCACCATCAAGCGAGAGCTGCGCGACAAAGGCATCTCCCAGGCCTGAGTAGCTCCCTCCGGCTGCTCCAGAGGTCACAGGAAAGTTGCTCGACTCTGTCAAGCCACCGATCAGGGGTCTCCCAGACTGTCCAGCCCGCACCGCATTCACCACATCCACGCCAGCGCCACCCACGAAGGTGCAGAAGTCGGCGTGAGCGCCCGATCCATCGACCCGTGCGATGAAGCCATCTGTGCTCCCGTTATAGGTCACGTCTAACGCGCCAAAGCTGACAGGAAAATTGCTGGACCCCGTTGAGCCGCCGACCAGAACTGCACCTGAAGCTTCCGTCTCTAGAGAGGTCGCGACATCATTTTGCGCCCCTCCGATGAATGTCGAGAAGACGCGCTGATCTAAGGATAAGTTGAGACGCGTCAAGAAGCCGTCTCCGGTCACACCATTCCCTCCGCCGAAGCTGGTCTGCCACGCACCTGCCGAAGCGCCGAAGCCTGCAGAACTCGTCGAACCGCAGACATCAACCCCGGGTCCGCCTAGGGAGAGGTCACGAATCCGGTCTTCACCGCTAGAGCCGAGGAATGTCCCCTTCTGAATGGTCTGTAAGTCGAGGCCTAGAGAGAGCACGAAGCCATCCGTGCCTCCTGAGTGCAGCGGCTGATAGGCCGTCGCGACCATCGGGAAATCTATTGAGCGAGTCGATCCCGCTACATAGATCTCTGTCGGGCTCGCAGCCGAGACCGCCACAGCCTCATCATCACCGGAACCGCCGATGAAGCTGGAGTAGATCAAGTGCTGACCATCCGGAGAGAAGACTGAGACGAAGGCATCAGAGAGCCCCGCGAGACTCTGTGAGAAGCTCCCAGGCCAAACAGGAAAGGCCAAGGAGTAGGTGATTCCACAGACGATGGGAAAGCCTGTCTCTAGCACCTCCACATCATTCGCGCGATCTATGTCAGTGTCACCGAGATAAGTACCCCACTCGAAGCCTGGGTCAATCACTAGCGCGCGCCCTCCGTCAACGCGCTCAACATCGAAGCAGAAGCGCTCCGCGTCCAAGATGACAAAGCGCGACTCCACGGGGATCCGCCGCCCCTTTGAGTTGAGCTCCCACGTCACCGGCGCTCGCTGTCTCATCGCTCCCATAGGAGTCTCCATGAGCAAGCTCCCATCACGCTCAATTCGCAAACCCTTAGCGCCTTCAACGCGCATCACGACCTCATCGGCGTTCACCCCAGGAGAGAGGTGAAGGTCGTAGGCGAAGCTGCCCTCTTCGGGCCGAAGGATGAGGTCGACACCTTTGCAAACATCACGGCACTCGAGCTCGCGCCATCCGCGAACGCCACGCAACCAAGTCGACGACTCTGCTCCGAAGAGATAGCTACGCTCACCGCTCATCTGTGACTTGCCGCGCGCTCCCTTGAGCGCTCCACCCTCCAACGAGATCCGCAAGGCGTGAGAGCGAAGTTCACCTGAGTCTTCACCAACGAGCACACGACGCTCTAACCAGAGCGAGTCGTCTCCGACCCAAGCCCGCAGTCCGCCCCGCGTGTAGACAAACTCAATGCCCTCTCGCCACTGGCCAAGGTTCTCCACCCATGCGGTCGCTCCTGAACCAGAGCTCTGAGTAGTGAGGTCCACGTCATCCACAGGCGCGTCTTGCGCACGAACAGGCGCGTCTTGCGCACGAACAGGCGCGTCTTGCGCACGAACAGGCGCGATCACCGTGAGGAGAGCTGCGAATAAGGAGAGCATCATTGGAGCTGAGCGAGAGCGATCAAGCGCTCTCGTCCTCTCCTGATAGTACACCTGTGTCGAGAATCAAAAACGATGTAACAAAAGGAGATCCAGGAGGCGCTCCGCCCCGTCGCGGAGCGCCACCTGAGATCCGATGAGCAGCTGTCGCAAGCGACAGCCAACACCGGCCTCCTTTTGGGGCACAGTCGGCCTCATTGCCACCCTGCCAGAGTCACCTCTAGCAGGTGTCAACGCCCTTCAAAGGTGACCCGATCATGACCTCGCGGTGTGAGGAATGGATCGGGACTAGTCAAAGCTAACGGGAGCCAAGACACTTCGAGGAACATGTGACCCCAGGACTATATGGAACTTCCTACGGCGCGTCTACCCCCCCTAGTCACTTCGAAGGCGATAAAGCAAGCCACCCAAGAAAGCGAGGCCATAGAGCGATCGCGCCCTATCGAGGGTCACACACTCCAGCCGATCACCCTCACAGCAACCCTCAACGAGAGAAGATCAATTGGTGCGGGCCTAGCTCAACTCCGTCAACACCGATGAGACGACAGTCAATAGTCGCCGCTTGTCCCGGGAACCAAATCCCATCTACGCCCTCAATCGTCACCTCTCGCGCCCCCTCTTCGATCTCCCCGTCATAGGTGATGTAGGTCCAAACACCTGAATTGACCCCTAGCTTGACGTGCTTCGGAGTCACTCCTCGAGGGAACAAGACTCGCACCTTCCAAGGCTCACTCTCATCAGAGTTCTCTTCATGAAAAAGAACCTTCCAGCTGCCATTTTTTCCCCAACCACTGCCCTGATTTCGATTCCAGTCCTGCCTCGTAAGAACGACACGCTCAGCTCCCTCGCCGCCGATCTGAATGGGCGTTCGAGAATAGAGTCGACGTGGGACTTCCTCCACCATGTCCATAAACCAGAGCTGGTAGATCGCGCTCAGTTGCTTCAGCTCTTTTGGCGCGACCGTGGAGTAATTAGCCTGCTCATATGGGTCACGATCAAGATCAAAGACCTCTGGATCCCAACGTGGGGCCTCCTCGAGAGCGCCAGCGTTCACATAGTTGACGAGCTTCCACCGACCTAAACGCACGAAACAATTTTGCCCCTCAATAGGCTCTGGCCCTCGATTCCATTGCATCACCAGGGGAGGTCTGGGAGAGAGATCTTTCTCCCTCTGAAGCAGCGGAAGGAGGCTGTAACCATCCAGCGCGAGCCCCTCTGGCTTCGCGACGCCGCAGGCCTCCAGCACCGTCGGAAAGAGATCAAGGTGCGCCC
>JAPKBY010000562.1 GCA_028823185.1 Planctomycetota bacterium | reverse complement strand
GTCCTCCATCTCTACGCGTAAGCGAATGCCGAGCTCTGCGCATCTGCCTGCGACCTTACGGTAGCGCTCAAGGCAGCTCTCCTTGTCTAGCGCGAGTCCGAGGTGGGTAGGCTTGATCGAGACGTAAGCGTCGAGAGATCGCTCTCTGATGCCCTCGGCAGCGAGGATGTACTCTTGGGCAGCAGCGTCAGCCGCGGCCTCCTCCGAGACTTCTTCCCCGAGCAGGTCAATGACGCCTGGGTAGCCATCACGGCCTAGCGCCTCTAGCCGCCTCAGAGCCTCCTCTAGCGTCTCTCCGGCTATGTACTTGGCAGAGAGCCGGCGCATGATGGGCGTCGGGACTAGCGGGAGCGTGGCAATAAGGAGGCGTTGAAGCATGAGCTGGAGACGGGAGATTCTATCCCTGAAGGAGTCCTAGTTCCCACCCTCTTGGGTGTAGACCTTTCTAGCCTTATCCTTGGGCATCATGCTTGATCAGATCGCTCCCCGCATTGTCCTTCTGACCGCGCCGAATTCTGAGGTCGCAGAGCGCCTCGCGAGCTCCCTTGTAGCGGCAAGGCTCGCCGCTTGTGTGAGCAGGGTCCCGGGCTTGATCAGCACGTACCACTGGGAGGGTGAGGTGAAGGAGGACTCAGAGTTCTTACTCCTCATCAAGACGACCAATGGGCAGCTGGCGGCCTTAGAGGCAGCAGTGAATGCACAGCATCCTTATGAGGTTCCAGAATTCATAGCGCTTGAGCCCTCTTGCGTCTCAGCGCCATACCTCTCATGGCTTCAAGCGGCGGTCGCGGAGGTTGAGAAGGCATGAGTGCAGAACTCGAGAGCTCAGAGCGCGGAGGCCCCTTCGCCCGCAAGGCAGGCTTGATCGGAGGGGCCGGGCTGTTCCTCTTTATCTCTTTTTGGCCAGGTCTCGGGTTGACCCCCATTCAACGCAGCGTCGCCGCCACCACGGCGCTCACCGCTTGCTTGTGGGTCACCGTCGCCATTCCAGTCGGCGCCGCTTCGCTGATCCCTGCAGCGCTCTTTCCTCTCCTCGGGGTGATGGGCGCGAAGGAGGCGGCCCCGCTCTATATGAATCAGCTCGTGCTGCTCTTTCTCGGGGCCTTCATCATCGCGATCGGGCTCGAGCGATGGGGTGTTCATAAGCGGATTGCTCTGGCGATCGTCGCGAAAGTTGGGACCTCTAGACCACGTCTCGTCCTCGGCTTTATGGTCGCTTCTGCATTTCTCTCGATGTGGATCGCGAACACGGCGACGACCTTGTTGATGTTGCCTATCGCGCTCGCTGTTTGTGGCTGCATGGAAGGAGAAGGGGAGAAGGACGATAAGTTTTCGATCGCGCTCCTCTTGGGGATCGCTTACTCGGCCTCTGTCGGAGGGATGGGTACGCCAGTCGGGACAGCTCCTAATCAAGTCTTCCTGGGGCAATTTGAAGAGGCATTCCCCGCTGGCCCGCGCATCTCTTTTGGAGACTGGTTCATGGCCTGGTCTCCGCTGGTGGTGATCTTTGTTCCGACTGCTTGGCTCTTGCTCACGCGAGTGATCCTGCCGCTAAAGAGCTCCGAGTCCACTCGAGCCGCTCAAACTCTCGGCGCCCGGACTGTCTTAGCCGAACGAGCGGCTCAAGGTTCGATGAACTCGGCGCAGGTCCGCATGTCTGCGCTCTTCGCTGCGACTGCGCTCCTTTGGATTACACGGGCGGATCTCGCTTTTGGAGATTTCAGGATCCCAGGGTGGTCGC
>JAPKBY010000050.1 GCA_028823185.1 Planctomycetota bacterium | reverse complement strand
CGCCGAAGCCCGTGAGGACTTCGGCGCGCTGAAGAGGTTCACCTGGAGCCGACCGCTAGTGCGGTAGCTCTGATGATGTGGGGATCAGTTGCCGGGTGTGGGGCGGGGTCCGTTTCCGCGACTGCCGCGTGATCCGCGACCGGGCTGGGGCTTGGGTCCGTTGCCGCTTCCGCCAGTGCCGGGTGTCGGACGAGGGCCGTTGCCGCGACCACCGCGTGATCCGCGACCGCCGGGTTGGGGCTTGGGACCGTTGCCGTTGCCGCCAGCGCCGGGTGTCGGACGAGGACCGTTACCGCGACTGCCGCGTGATCCGCGACCGCCGGGCTGGGGCTTGGGACCGTTGCCGTTTCCGCCAGCACCGGGTGTGGGGCGGGGTCCGTTACCGCGACTGCCGCGTGAGCCGCGATCGCCGGGTTGAGGTTTAGGTTTGTCGCCTTGTTGACGATCACGCCACTCGGCGATGCGCCGACGACCAGCGAGCTTCTCGGCGTCAGAGAGCACGCCGTCGCCGTTGGTGTCAAAGCGGCGCAGGAGGCCCGGGTCGATGCCGCCGCCATTGGGCTTCACGCCAGGCTTGGGCTTGGGCGCAGGCTTGGGGTCTTGCTTTTTCTTTGCGTCTTGAACATCGGGTCGCTGTGTGCGGCCGGTGTTTCCGTTTTGGGCCATCGCGGGCGCGGTGAGGGCGAGACCTAAGAGGAGTGCTATGTACTTCATGGTGAGTGTTCGTGTTTGAAGAGTTGGCGGGCAGGAGTTGAAGGGTGCCCGTGAGGAAGAACCAACCCAGCTTGCTGAGGATGGTTCCGATCCTATGTCCGAAAGAAAGTGTATCCGCTAGTCAGGAATTGGGAGAAAACTTGTTCTAGCCGTCCCAAGTGGCGTTTTTGACCGGAATTTTAGCCCCAATGGACCCTCTCCATGCCCTGAGTCGACCATGCAGGGCTGCTGCCATACCAGGGTGTAGGGCAGTGAGATCCTCCGTCTCACCGATGTCAGAGGAGAGGT
The DNA here is from genome assembly GCA_028823185.1 of Planctomycetota bacterium. Lineage (GTDB taxonomy): Bacteria > Planctomycetota > UBA1135 > UBA1135 > JAKVCE01. The sequence goes on along the minus strand of JAPKBY010000050.1, from coordinate 7,573 downwards.
CGTAGAGCTCGAGTTGACCTGTCTCGAAGGTCTCGATGAGCTTCCAGTCTCCCATTCGAATGGCGCTGGCCGGGGTCTGGCGTCCCACGAGGTAATGGGGGAAGTGCCAGAAGATAGCGTCACGCTTGAGGTGCTCTTCGCCAGCGAAGAGGGGCATGAGATCTGCGCCATCGACGGTCTCTGTATTCGAGACGCCAGCGAGCTTGGCGAGCGTGGGGAAGAGATCCATGGAGAGCGTAGGCTCTGCGCAGGTTGTTCCTGGAGCGGTCACTCCAGGGAGGCGAACGATGAGCGGGACACGGATGCCGCCTTCATAGAGCATTCCCTTGCGACCGCGCAGCGGCGCGTTCGAGGTGACCGAGTGCCCGCCATTGTCAGAGGTGACGATGACGAGCGTGTCATCAGCGAGCTCCAGCTCATCGAGCAGCGCGAGGATACGTCCGACGCCTTCGTCTACGGCTTCGATCATCGCGGCATAGCCGGGGTTCTTGTGACCCCCGACGGGCTCCTTCGCCTCGTACTTGGCCATCAAGTCAGCGCGGGGCTGGATGGGCGTGTGAACGGAGAAGTAAGGCAAGTAGAGACAGAAAGGCTCGTCCTGGTTGCGACGCACGAAGTCGAGCGCGCGATCGGTCAAGACATCTGTCAGGTATGAACCCTCTGGCGCTTCGACAGGGACACGGCTAGCACCCTTGCCAAAGGGCTGGTGATAAGAACCCGGGTGCCCATTGTGGTTGCCTCCGACGTTCTCATCAAATCCCTGGCCGAGCGGGTCTTCCGAGTCCTCCTCTTTGCCGAGGTGCCACTTGCCGATAGAGATGCTCTTGTATCCGGCTCCTCTCAAGACCTCCGCAAAGGTCGTCTCTTCTGTGGAGAGGGACTTTCGACGCGGGTGCTCCTTCAGCGCGAACTCATTCACTTTCTTGTTGAGGACGGTCGTGACGCCCGTGCGCGAGGGGTAGTTGCCCGTCAGGAGCGCCGCTCTTGATGGAGAGCAGTTGGGCCCAGAAGAGTAGGCGTCCGTGAAGCGCACGCCCTCAGTCGCGAGGCGGTCGATGTTCGGAGATTCATAATAAGAGCTCCCTTGGCAACCGAGATCCGTCCAGCCCATGTCGTCGATGACGACGAGGACAATGTTGGGTCTCTCTGGCGCGCTCTTTGTGGCGAGCTCTGTCGGCGCTGCGCAGGCTGCGAGAAGGCAGACCGTGAAGAGCGATCTCATTCGATCACTCATCCAGGTCGCGCGTGTCGAGGCGACCTTCCTCTTGGAGCATCGCGAAGTGCTTCATGGTCATGCGCACGCCGTCAGCGAGCGTCGTCTTCGGGAGGCCGGGAATCACTCTGTCGATCAGGCCACCGTCGAGCCCTGGAGGGATCGGAAGGGTCGGGCCATCGACGGTGATGTTCGCTGCGTCATCGGGTGCGTTCTCGCGGATGAGAGAGACGATCTCCGACATGTCGACCGAGTCTCCATGAAGGTTGAAGACGTGCGCGCCTTCTGGCGCGCGATCAGCGCAGGCTAGGAAGGTGGCGGCGCAGTCGGAGACGTGCTGATAATCAGTGGCCCCTGAGAAGCGGATCTGGAAGGGGCGCCCTAAGACCGCGGCCTTCATGGCGCGGCTTGGGTCGCTCGTCATGCCTTGATCGCGACCGACGCCATAGACCGTCAGCGGCCTGATGCCGACGCTTGAGATCCCTGAGTCAGTGAAGAAGACGCGCGCGTTTCCTTCGTTCGCCTGCTTGTAGACGCCGTAGTGCGTTGTCGGGTTGCACGGCGTGCTCTCATCGGGGCTGCTGCCGCCTTCTCCGAGGTCGTCGGGGCCATAGACAGCTGCGGAGGAGGCATAGACCACCTTCGAGATTCCGCACTCTGCTGCTGCCTGAAAGAGGTTCAGGGTGCCGACGACGTTGACTCGAGCGCCGAGCACGGGGTCTGCCTTGCAGAAGGGGACCTGGAGGCCAGCGAGGTGGATGATCCTGTCCGCTCCAGACTCTTTGACGGCGGCGATGACGGCGGCTGTGTCTGTGACATCACCTTGAATGAGGCGCACACGAGCGAGCTGCTCTGGTTCGACGAGGTCTCGGATCCGGCGCATGTCGTCGCCGAGGTCGAAGATGACGGGATCTTCGCCCGCGTCGAGCAGATGCTTTACGACCCAAGCGCCGATGCATCCCAGCGCCCCTGTCAGGAAGCAGGCACGCTTCATCTGGGCAGGCCGTACCAGCGCACGGCGTTACGACCGAAGAGCTTCTCTCTCGCTTCTCCGGAGACACGGGCCGCGTAGTCCGCTGTGACAGCGGCCATCTTCATGTAGCCGCCGGCGAGCTCGCACATCGGCCAATCAGATCCATAGATGAGGCGGTCTTCACCGAAGGCCTCAAAGCAGACGTCGAGGTAAGGGTGGAATACATCCTTCTTCCATTCCGTCCAGTTTGCCTCAGTGACCATCCCCGAGATCTTGCAAGCGACATTGGGCCGCTCTGCGAGCGCCTTGATCTTGGTCGCCCAAGGCTCGATCTCTCCCTTCGCGATGAAGGGTTTTGCGAGGTGGTCGAGGACGAGGGGCGCGTCTTCAAATCGATCGGCGAACTGAATCGCTGCGTCGAGCTGCTTGGGGTAGACGAGGATGTCATAGGTCAAGCCGCGGTCGGCTACCTCTCGAACTCCACGGCAGAAGTCATCTCTGAGGAGGTAGTTGGAGTCCTTCTCGTCTTGGACGAGGTGACGTACTCCCTTGAACTTGGGGTGCTCCTTGAACTCGTCGAGCTGGGCGCCTGCCTCGGGTGAGCAGAGATCTACCCAGCCGACGACGCCGAGGATGTAGGGGTATTGATCCGCGAGGTCGAGCATCCAGCGAGTCTCGTCGAGGTTTTGACGGACCTGAACCATCAGGGCTCCGTCGATCTCGTGGCGTTGGAGGTGTTGGTGTAGATCTGGAGGCATGTGGTCAACCCGTAGGGAGGCCATATCGTCTCCCATCCACGGATATTCCTCGGGATCGTATTTCCAGCAGTGTTGATGAGCGTCGATGCGCATAGGGACTCTCAGGCGGGTGTGGGGTGTGAAGCCGGGGAGCAGTCTTTGATTCACGCGTGGGTGATTGCAAGGGGAAAGTGAACTGCGCGTGTATGAAAACGAACGATGTGATCGGGCATGGGTCGAGGTGGTAGATTGTTCGGCAGAGTTTTCAGCTCAGAAACGATCAACCCACAGCCCCATGAACAAACGCGCGCTCACACTCTTCTTGTTCCTCATCGCCTCCTGCACAAGGGGAGAAGAGAGCGGTCGACTTCAAATCGCGGTCATCCCCAAGGGGACCTCGCATGAGTATTGGAAGTCTGTCCACGCTGGGGCGGAGGTCGCGGCGCTGGAGCTGGACGTAGAGATCCTCTGGAAGGGACCGCTCATTGAGAGCGATCGAAACGCTCAGATTCAGGTGGTCGAAGACTTCGTGACGCGCGGTGTGGATGGGATTGTCCTCATGCCCCTCGATCGGGTGGCCCTCGTTCGCCCAGCGCGGGAGGCGCAGCAGGCTGGCGTCCCCGTGATCATCGCTGACAGCGACCTTGACTGGGATGGGCGTCTCTCCTTCGTCGCGACGGACAATGAGCGCGGCGGAGAGATGGGCGGCGAACAGCTCGCGGAGCTGCTCGGAGGCGAGGGGAAGGTCATCCTCATGCGCTACCTCGAGAACTCAGCGAGCACGACCAGGCGAGAGGAGGGCTTCCTCAAGGCGATGGCAGCGAACCCTGGGATAGAGATCGTTAGCTCAAACCAATACGCCGGTCCGACGATCGAGGGTGCACAGCAGACCGCCGAGAATCTCCTCAACGCCTTCGCAGAGGTCGACGGGATCTTCTGCCCTTGCGAGCCAGCCGCTTATGGAATGATGCGAGCGATCCAAGATGCAGGCCGAAAGGACGCGATTCGATTTGTCGGCTTTGACGGGTCAGAGAAGCTGGTGGCAGGCCTTGCGGAGGGTCAAGTTGACGCCCTCGTCCTGCAGAGCCCGGTCGCGATCGGCGACCTCTCTGTTCGAGCGATGGTCGCGCATCTACGAGGCGAAGCTGTGGAAGGGCGCATCGACACAGGTGTTGTGATTGCTACGCAAGAGAACATGAGCTCGCCTCTGATTCAGGCGCTGCTCTCCCCAGACCTCTCTATCCTAGGCGAGTGAGCAGAGCCCAAGATCAAGACGTCCTGCTCACGATGAGCGGGGTCGAGAAGCGCTTCGGAGGCGTGGTCGCGCTCGGAGGAGTGGACCTTGAGCTTCGTAGCGGAGAGGTGCACGCGCTGCTCGGCGAAAACGGCGCAGGGAAGAGCACACTCATGAAGGTGCTCTCAGGGGCGATCACTCCCGACGGAGGCGAGTGTCGCTTAAGAGGAGAGCTCTACGCTCCTACAGGCCCAGTCGAGGCGCTAGAGAGCGGCGTCGCCATGATCTATCAAGAGCTGAATCTCGCGCCAGAGCTGAGCGTCGGCCAGAACATCCTCCTTGGACGCGAACCGCGCGGGGCATTCGGGTGGATTGATTCCGCTGAGGCGGAGGAGAAGGTCTCGAGGGCGCTGGCAGCTCTCGGGGGTGGCGAGCTGAGCGCGGACTCCTTGGTGAGAGATCTAGGGCCTGGCCAGCGGCAGCTGGTGGAGATCGCGCGGGCTCTGGTGGAGGAGGCGCAGGTGATCGTCCTTGATGAACCGACGAGCTCACTCTCGGCCGAGGACACAGAGCGGCTCTTTGATGTCGTCAGGACACTCACGAAGCGAGGCGTCGCTGTGATCTATATCAGCCACTTCTTAGAGGAGGTTCGCCAGATCGGTGAGCGCTTCACCGTCTTACGAGATGGCGTGACCGTCGGGTCAGGAGTGGTCAGTGAGACCTCGATGGACGAGCTCGTCACGTTGATGGCGGGGCGCTCTCTCGATGAGTTTTATCCTCACGTTCCGCATGAAGCTGGCGAGGTCCTCTTGGAGCTGGACGAGCTCAGCGGTGAGAAGTTACCCCGACGAGCATCGCTCTCGCTCAGGCGGGGTGAGATCTTGGGGATCGCAGGGCTCGTGGGCGCTGGAAGGACAGAGCTCATGCGCGCGCTCTTCGCTCTTGACCCTGTCCGCTCAGGCGAGGTTCGGATCGGTGGCGAGCTAGCTTCGGCGAAGAGCCCGAGGGCGCGCTTAGAGCAGGGTGTCGGGCTCCTCTCAGAGGACCGCAAAGGTGAGGGCCTCGCGTTAGATCTAGACCTGGCGACGAACGTGACCCTCTCACACATGAGCCCCTGCTCCTCTTGGGGTTGGATTCATCCAGCGCAGCGCGCGGCCGCTGTGAAGCCATGGATCGAGCGGCTCGGGATCCGTTGCACGGGTCCGAGCCAGCGGACGGGAGATCTCTCCGGGGGTAATCAGCAAAAGGTCGCGTTAGCTCGCCTGCTTCACCACGATGTGGACGTGTTGTTGTTAGATGAGCCCACCCGCGGCGTCGACGTGGCCGCCAAGGTCGAGGTCTACCGAGTCATCGGTGAGCTCGCAGCCGCAGGCAAGGCTGTGCTCATCGTGAGCTCTTACCTGCCGGAGCTCTTCGGCATCTGTGATCGCTTGTGCGTCATGCACCGCGGCGTCCTCGGTGCTCAGAGGCTGGTGAGTGACTGGACAGAGGCAGAGGTGATGACCGAGGCCACCCGCGGCGCAGAAGTGGTGAAGGCATGAACACGAAGCGCTTGATGGCCTTGCTCGGCCCTTTCGTTGGCCTGCTCTTCGTCGTCATCTTGTTCGGCGCGCTGGAACCTTCCTTCCTCTCGACGCGTAATCTGATGACGGTCGCGATTCAAACCGTCATCGTCGGCTTAGGTGCGATCGGAATGACCTTCGTGATCGTCTCTGGAGGCATCGACCTCTCGATCGGTTCTGTGATCGCGCTCGCCTCCGTCGTGACCGCGCTCTCTGCGCGCGCGGGTTTGCCCACACCAGTCGCTGTGATGGCAGGTGTCACCGCGGGCGGTCTCTGCGGAGCCTTGAATGGTTGGCTGGTGACGAGGCTCTCGATCGTTCCCTTCATCGTGACTCTCGGGATGATGGGTGTGGCGCGCGGCGTCGCAAAGTGGCTCAGCGCTGAGCAAACAGTGACGCCTTCTCCTGAGGCGAGCGATGCCCTCGCGCTCTTGGCGTCGAAGACGGCGACCTCTCCTGGGATTTGGATCACGATCCTCTTAGCTGTGCTGATGGCGCTCGTTTTGAAGCGCACGGTGTTCGGGGTGCACACCTATGCCTTGGGTTCAAATGAGGATACGGCGCGTCTCTGCGGAGTTCCTGTGGAGCGCACTAAGGTGTGGATCTACACGCTCTGCGGCATCTTCGGCGGGCTCGGAGGCGTGATGACCTTTGCGCGCCTCTCGGTCGGGGATCCGACGACGGCGATTGGAAAAGAGCTGGATGTCATCGCAGCCGTTGTCATCGGCGGCGCATCGCTCTCTGGCGGCAAGGGATCGATCCTAGGTTCGATGGTTGGCGCGCTCTTGATGGCCGCGCTCGCGAACGGGTGCAACTTGACAGGAGTCCCGAACTTCGTTCAGGAGATCTTGATCGGCTCGATCATCGTGGCCGCCGTGGCGGTGGACAGGGTGCGTAGCAGCCGAAGATAGCCGCCTGCGGCCCCCAGAGGCCCTATGGGGTTGTGGAATTTGAAGGATCGGGGGATCCTCTCTATATCCCAAATACGTGCCTAAAGGGCTCGGTTAGCTTGGTCGTGCTCAAGATGAGGGCGGTCATTTTGGATCCACACAACCCCTTTCCCTATCGAGTAACAATGAAGTCCTTCACTACAACGCTGGCGCTGTTTGCTGTCTCTGGCCTCGCCTTCGCGCAGGTTCCGGCGGCGACTGGTCAGACTCAGGTCGGCCACAAAGGCCCGAAAAAACAAATCGAGAACAAGTTCCAGAGCGCATCGGCCAAGCCGACCCTAAGCACTCGCCCGGCCTCGAACACAGGCGGGATAATTTCCGCTGGTGTGAACGGGTCTGACGATTGCTCGACCGCTCCGGCTATCGCTGGCTCTTTGGTCCTCAACATCGACACAACGGGGGCGACGACAGGTGCAGAAGGCCAGATCGGCTCCGCCTTCAACAACGACATCTGGTGGAATTGGACCGCCGACGCCACCGGCACTGTCTCCGTCAGTACTTGCAACACGGCAGACTTTGACTCCAAGATCAACATCTACGCAGGCGGTGGATGTCCCACAGTTGCTGCCATCGCGTACAACGATGATGGATCTGGCTGCGCTAGCTACACCAGCTTCCTCTCTTTCTCCTGCGTCGCTGGCGAAGAGTTCGCGATCCAGTTGGGAGGCTACTCAGCTAGCTCAGCTGGCACAGGAACGATGTCAATCGACCTCGCTGCGGTGATCACGAATGATGACTGCGCGAGCGCCACGGCGATCGCCGGACAAGGCAACTTTGCCTATAGCAACCTTGGCGCCAGCACTGGTGCGGAAGGACAGGGTGAAGGCATCTGCTATCAGTTTGGCAGCTCAACAGTAGCCAACGACGTCTGGTATGAGTGGACCCCGGATGCCAACGGCACCGC
>JAPKBY010000561.1 GCA_028823185.1 Planctomycetota bacterium | reverse complement strand
CTACGCCATGTATTTTGGCCGTAGAGGAAGAACTGATTAGGGTTGAGATTGTCCTAGAGGGCTACGACCCCGAGACAAGAATCGTCACGCGTGACCCTAAGCTAGAGACTCGCTACTGGAGCGAGATGAACGCAGGCTCACGCACTTGGCGATTCCCTCTCTTCCTGCCGATCCATGACCTCTTTGCAAGCCCCGTACGCGAAGTCATGATCCTCGCCCCTGGACGCATCTTCATTCGAATGGACCGCCGCATCGGCGAGGCCAGGTGAGTTCACTGCGGCCCGCCGTCTTCCTCGACCGAGACGGCACCTTAAATGTCGAGCGAGATCTCGTTCGCACACCGCAAGATTTGGTGCTTCACGTCGGGACGGGGGAAGCCCTTCGCGCCCTCCAAGACCAGGGCTTCGCTCTCATCGTGGTCACGAATCAATCGGCACGTGCACGCGGGCAACTGAGCGAGCAAGAGCTGAACACGATCCATGCGCGCCTCAGCGAGCTGCTGCTAGAGAGCGGCGTCACGCTGGACGGCATCTTTCATTGCCCCCACCACCCGACTGAAGGGGAGCCGCCTCTAAGAGCCGACTGCGAGTGCCGGAAGCCCGCGCCTGGGATGTTCTTCGAGGCAGCCTCGCAGCTCGGAATCGACCTCAAGCGCTCATGGATGATCGGTGACGACGTGCGAGACATCGTCGCTGGCGATCGCGCTGGCGTACGCAGCCTCTTGGTTCAAACGGGCAAGGGCGAGCGCTCCTCAGCGCAACTTACGAAGACAAAGCTCATGCCGAACTTAGCCGCAGCAGCGGCACACATCATCACCGAGCAGTGAGCCGAGCGGCTCGTCACTCGTAGATACGCTCGATCCGATATTCGCGCAGGTTTCGCGCTTGCGTGTAGATGATGATCTCCCCGACGAGGCCAAAGCCAATCACCTGCACTCCTAGGACGAACAAGAGCAGCCCTAAGAGGAAGAGCGGCCGCTGATAGAGAGCCACGTCCTCCATCAACAAGCGCTGAATGATCAAGCTGCCCGTTATCACTCCACCGACCAGCGCGAGCACGCCTCCTACAGCGCCAAAGAAGCGCAAGGGACGCAGCGTGTAGCGGCTCAAGAACGCGACTCCAACGAGGTCTATGAACCGGCGCATGTAAACGCCCACCCCGAAGAGGCCCACCCCACCGAACTCTGCTTGGTGACGGACTCTGACTTCCTTGACGCGATACCCCGTCCGGTGTGCGATCGCAGGCAGGAAGCGATAGACATCTCCGTAGAGCGTCATGTCCTCTAAGACCTCCTTCCGGACAGCCCTAAAGCAGCAGTTCAGATCGTGCATTGGGGCGCGCAGGACGCGCCGCATAACGAGATTAAAGGCCCCTGATTGAATGCGGTTCAAGAGCGCGTCGATGCGGGGATGCCGCACCGGCGCAGCCAGGTCATAGCCCTCATCAACAGCGTCCAAGAGCAGCCCGAGGTCCTCTGCGACGATCTGCAGATAGTCTGGGCTCGTCACGATGACGTCGCCCCGGGCGAGTTCGAGAGCTTTTGAAAGACAGGCCGACTCACCGAAGGCTTGCTGAAAGCGAATGACACGAACCTTACCTGAGCGTGCCTTGGTCAGCTCCTCAGCCTCTACGAGCGCAGCACCTGAGATACCATCAACGACGATGAGGAATTCATAGGTGCAGCCCCGAGCGTCGAGGACCTCACTGAGCGCTTCAACGACCTCGCCCGGCCTTGAGTTCACGCGAAC
>JAPKBY010000560.1 GCA_028823185.1 Planctomycetota bacterium | reverse complement strand
TACCGAAGGCGAGTGAGGGGGAGTGGTGGACTCCGATGGAGCGAGTCTTCGACACTGAGTGGCCTGAGAGTTGAGCGCGACTAAGCTCTGATGCAGGGCGCAATTTCCGTGTCGCTCGGCGCTAGCCGATTTTGATCCATGTCCGCCAGCGATCGTCGATCCATTTGTAGAAGTCTTGGCCTTCTAGCTCATAGAGCTCCGCTCCGTCCTCTCGCAGGGAGTTAATAAGAGTGTTCTTGTTGCGGGCTTGTCTGCAGGTCGCTCTCAAGAGGAGTTGGCCTTTCAATCCTTCCGACTTGATGAGGAACTCGTAGAAGCTCCACCCCTTGCACAGGTCGGCTTCGTTGAGCTCAAAGCGGATCTTAGGGATGAGCTTGTCGTATCGCGGCCCCTCAGCGAGAGCGTGCTCTACGAAGAAGTCTCGCAGTCCCATGCGAAGGGGTTTGTCACCCTTGATCTTCTCACCTTTACCACGTTTGGATTTCCCGTAGCGGTCCTTCTCTGGGTCGTAGTGTCCGTGACAGGTGACGTTGTTCCTGCCGAGGTACTCGATGCTCAAGTAGTAGCCGACGGCTTCTTCGAGCCAGTCCTGGGGCATCCCTGCGAGGCCTCCCCCGTAGTGAAGGTCTGCGAGCGTGTGCCCGAGGCCGTGCGTGATCATCCCGTCGAGATCAGCGCCTGAATTCAATCGCCAGTAGTTGACGCGACGGAGCGGAGGTCCTGCGTTTGTGCTGGTGCCTTGCATCTGAAGGCGCTCTTCTTTTCTAGATCCCCAGTTCTGCGCGTAATAGGACTCCCACATCTTCTCGTGCATGTGGATGTCGTCTGGGCCGAAGTAGAACTCTTGAAACCATCCGTCGGGGATCTTGTCGAGGAACGCATCCGATCTATAAGGGTCGACGAGGTCGACTCGGAAGCCTTCGATCAAGCGCTCGGCGAGCTCCAAGAGGCTTATGGCCACTGCGTCAGGGACGACCTCGATGCAGTGCGTGATCCTCACATGCTGTGACTGATGGACTCTGAAGTGATACTTGCCGCCGCCATGTTCTTCAGCTGCTGACTCGAGCAGGGCAGGGGTCGGCACCTTTTCCACGGACTCTCGCGCGCGCAGAGCGCGTGCGTCTACTCCTTCGACGAGCTTTACCTTGCGCTCCTTGCGCAGGTCTCGGACGACCTCGTCGGCTGCTGCCGGAAAGGCTGTCCGGCGAAGCCAGTTTTCGAGGCGCTCGAGGTGAACGACGATGCGCTCTTGGACAGCGAACCATTCGACGGTTCCCTTTGAGCATGCCTTGCGCTGGTCTTCCAAGTCTTCCAGCTCATTGATGCGGAGCTTGTATTCCTCTGCGAGGCCGATGAGGCTTTGCTCAGGGAGGTGGGCGTGAACGTGGACGATGTCAGCGCCATCGATGGAGACCTTGCCCTTGCTCCCCGATGCGACCCTCTTCCCTTTTTTGTAGCGGTAGGGGACCTTCTCCGGGTCCTTCGGGTCTGCCACGAACAAGACGTTCGCAGAGTTGTTCATATAGTTCGCCGTGCGGGTCGCGCTGTCCCATGAGATCCCTGCCACGGGCTCTCCGACGATGAGGGTTCGACCGTTGATCTCGATCACATGCTTGCGGTGTTTTTTGATCGCCTTGGGATCTTTTAGCTCGATGCCTAGGATCTGGGCTTGCGACGGAGCCGAGCTTGCGAAGACTGCAGCACACACCATGAGCGTGGTTATGAGCTTCCGGTGGAGATTGATCATGTGGC
>JAPKBY010000559.1 GCA_028823185.1 Planctomycetota bacterium | reverse complement strand
CCAGCAGCTTCGCGCCCATCCCCTTCAGCGAGAGCTCGAGATCCCTCTGGAAGGTCGGGCGACGAGGTCCATTCCGCCAAGCTTCAATCCCGCGACCATCAGAGGTCTGTAAGCCCGGCGCAGAGACACCGAGCTGAAACGATGCGCCAGCCGCAGCCGAGGCCACAAGCTCAGCCAAGAGCCTGATCCGCTGGGAGCCGCAGACCTCCTCTTCTGCCAGGAGCTCACCCGGATACGCCAGCTGCTCTCTGAGCGAGACAGGACGGAAGCCATCGCTCCAGAGGAGCTCTAGAGGCGCGCCCTGCGCTCTCCAGCCATCACCCGCACTCTCCACCCTCTGAGCGCGCGCACCGCTGCCTCCCACATCGAGACCGATCCAAAGAGACTCACCGTTCATACCGTGGAGGATAGGTGCCGAGCAGCGCGAGATCACGACAGAAGAAAGCGAGCCCCGCTAGCCCGTCAGGGCCAGCAGGGCTCGCTGTGAAATCTAGCTGTGCCTAGAGGCTGTCAGCGTGATCAGTGAGATAGGACTTAACCCCATCATCACTAGGCTTCATCCCAGCCTTACCAGTCGCCCAACCAGCGGGGCAGACCTCACCGTGCTCCTTGAAGAACTGGACAGCGTCGATCGCTCTGAGGAGCTCGTCGATGTCACGGCCTAGGGGCAAGTTGTTGATCACCGCGTGCCAGCAGACACCGTCGGGATCGATGAGGTAGGTTCCGCGTGCCGAGAGGCCACTATCAGTGTGAACGACGTCGTAGGCCTCACTCATGGCCTTCGTCGTGTCAGCGAGGAGAGGATAGCCCAACGGGCCAACGCCTCCTTCCTTGATCGCGGTCTCGCGCCAGCGCGCGTGTGTCTCTGCATCATCCATGGACACGCCCAAAACTTGGACGCCTCGCTTCTCGAACTCACCTACGCGGTGGTCGAAAGCGATGAGCTCAGACGGTCAGACGAAGGTGAAGTCCTTCGGGTAAAAGAAGAGCGCGACGTATTTGCCTGAGTAGTCTGACAGGCTCACGTCTTGCGTGGTGCCGTCAGCCATCACGGCCGTCGCGGTGAAGGCGGGAGCCGCCTTGCCGATGAAGTTAGTCATAAGTGTTCTGTTGTCTTTGTCCCATAGGGACAGTTAAAGGCTTCCAGGAGAGTATGAAATCACCCTCGCGGGGCAGAGAGCATAGCTACCCAGAGGCCTCCAGTGAACGGTAGATTCCGTTCACCCACGGCGAGTCTCCTAAAGAGCGGGGACCAAAGCCTCAATCACTGGCAGAACAGGACCTCGAGGCCGTCCGAGAGGTTGAAAGAGGGCTGTCCCGCAGAGGGGTCGCGGTACCAGAACTGGAAGTTCCAGGTCGAGTCTGCCGTGATATCTGCCCCCACGCCGCTCGTGAAATCGAGCGTATAAGCGACATCACCAAAGAAGTCAGCCTGCAGAACAGGGAGACGACGGGTCTGCCCACCGACGCAGCGAACGCCGAAGCCGAAAGGAGTCGAGACCTGATTCGGGCCAAAGTAGAAGATCCCGAACTGTCCGGGGATCGCCCCTGAGCAGCTCAAGCTGAAGTTATTAGCTCCAATGCTCGACTGATTGTTACTTGTGATCGCAGCGCCGCCGCCTTGCGAGTTGGGCGAGATCGTGCAGTAGTTCGCGCCGCCGCAGTTGGCGCACACGAGCTCGGAGACTTCGAAGTCATCAATCGCAGCCTCAATGATAGAGCCACTGCCCAGATCACTAGCGCGGAAGCGCATGCG
>JAPKBY010000558.1 GCA_028823185.1 Planctomycetota bacterium | reverse complement strand
ATCCATAATATACACTGCGTCTTGCCAGTGCCAGGCGGTGCCAGCAAACAAGCCGGACAGCCCCAGCGTCCCTCTCAACATCGCGCTCGGACTCGTCTTGGGGCTCTTCCTCGGGACAGGCCTCGCCTTCGTCCGGGAAGCCACCGAGCGCCCCATCGTCTCTTCCTCACAGCTTGAGCGCATCTCTGGAAGCCCGTGCCTGCTGAATATCTCGAAGGGCAAGCGAGAGAGCGACGCCACAGATTCACACCGGGCCTTGAGGGCCAGCGTCACGCACCTCGCAAAAGAGGGCGGAGCAAAGACCCTCGCCATCATCTCCTCGGGCGCAGATGAGAGCACGCCCACCACAAGCCTAGGCCTCGCTCGCGCGCTAGCTCAATCAGGAGAGCGGATCCTCCTTATCGAAGGAGATCTCTCCACACCTTCCTTAGCGACGGCCCTTGGCGTCACCACCTCAAGCGGACTGATCGATGTCTTAGCGGGGAAGAGCACAATTGAAGCGGCAATCAGCGAAAGCGAAGTCGAGAACTTGTCTCTCTTGACGAGAGGCTCCTCAAGTGCCGCATCCGGTGACCTGCTCGGCTCTCTAAGACTCCGTGAGACTCTGAAGAGCCTAGGGGCAAGCTACGACCGTGTCCTAATCACGACGCCAGACCTCTCTAGCAGCTCAGATGCGATCTCTGTCGCGGCCGCAAGTGATAGCTCTCTCTGGTTCGTTCAAGCCGGGCAAGTCAGCGAAGACGCAATCACAGAGAGCTGTAAGCGCATGCGTATGGCTGGTGCTTCGATCCTAGGCTGCGTCCTCAAGACAAGCTGAGCCTCCTGATGAAGCAGAGGTTGCGGAATGCCCCTTCTTGTCGTCAGGGAGCAATGCCTCGAGGAACCTCCTTCGCCTTGATGCTCGCGGCAAGCTGCGGCTCCACGGGATGGGGCGATGATCTCTATGTAGGAGCCTCTCTCAGCGCCGTCCCAAACATCGGAGCCTCCTTGGCAGCAGGTCAGGTCTTCGAGCGAGACGAGAAGCGAGAGTGGGCTTTCGAACTAGAGATGACCCACCAACCTTGGGATGACGAAAACTTCGCAGATGATGGCAACCCAGCGGCCGGTGACATCACTCAACTTCATCTGGGTGTGAAGCGCTCTTCGCATCCACTCGGCCATAGGCACTGGACCCAACGCTATGGTTTCGGCTGGTTTCGCGCTCGCGGCATACCCAACATCGTCCATGAGCCCGGGGACTACGCCGGCCTCTATGCAGGCTTCGGCTTCGAGACCCAATTGACCAAGTCAATCTCTATGGGCCCGGAGCTCTCGCTCATGCCAGCCACCATGGAGGGCGGAAACAGCGACGTCTACTGGGTTCCACAATTCAATTGGCACATCACCTGGGGCTTCTAGCAAGACTGGACAGCTTCAGCCAATCCCCCATCTTTAAGCACGAAGAGGTAAGAACCTCCTTTTGAACCTTTTCGAGAGCTTCAACAGAAGGGCCCACATAAGCCTGCTGCCCTTGTTTCCAAATCAGGGCGCGTGCAAAATTAAGGTCTGGTTTATGCCCCCTTTGAACCTTTGAAGCGGAATTGACCATACCGCACCCGCTGTCCCCCGCTTGCGATCCCCGCCCACCCTAGGAGAAGACATGACGGATTTCCCGCCGTCAGATAATTCAGAGCTGCCCGAAGATCTTGAGGGATCTCAAGGCATAGAGCCTGCGCTCCCTCTGGATGAGGTGCATAGCGACTCCAAGCACAAGGAGGT